>NZ_JBHZAG010000072.1:0-52468 GCF_042754125.1 Amycolatopsis sp. NPDC059235 | reverse complement strand
CTGCGCACCGGCGGCGACATGGCCTCGCGGACGGTGTGGGTGCGGCTCAATCCCGACTGCCCACGCCCGGAAGCCCGGACCGGGTTCACCATCCCACACCTGGACAGCTGGATCCTCGACCCGCGCAACCGGGCCACCGTGCTGCGGCACGTGCTCACGCTGGTGCTGGACTGGACCGCGAAAGGAGCGCCGATCGCCACCGACGTCCCGCAGATGCGGCAGTTCACCCGCTGGGCGCAGTACCTCGGCGGGTTCCTCGCCCACCACGGCATCGACGGGTTTCTCGGCAACGCAGACGCCGGCCGCGACCTGGACGACGACCACGCCGAGTGGTACGCGTTCCTGTCCACCTGGCACCACCTGCACGGCGAGGAACTCCTGACCGCGCAACAACTCCGTGCCGGAGCCGAACCCGAGTACGGCGCACCGGACCAGTGGAAGGGAACGTTCCCGACCACGATCACCGGCAAGCCCCTCTCGGCCAAGGCACTGGGAAAGAGGCTGGCAGGGCAGGTGGACCGGTGGCGCGGCGACAAAGTGTTACACAGCGAATTCGACAGCCACACCAAAATCAGGCTCTACCGCGTCGAACACCGGACCGATTCGAGCTGATTCCCAAAACAAACCCCGCAAACCCCGCAAACCCCGCAGAGCCCCAGAGAAACAACCTCTGAACTGGGAAAACATCGCTGCGGAGTCTGCGGGGTTTGCTCAACCCACCCCCTTCACCAAACCCCGCAAACCCCGCAACCTGCGGGGTTTGCGGGGTTTCGACCCCAGTCCCACCACAGCAAACCCCGCAGACAGATCCCCAGCTCCAGACCGATTTTGCGGGGTTTGCGGGGTTGCGGGGTTTGGTTTCGCCCTCCCGCACTCACCAACCACCCCCCTCCTGCCAGCCCTGCGCGCAGCGCAATACGCACAGTGAGCATGAAGCCCTGGCTGTCCGGAGTCCACCGCGTTCCTGTTACCGCCCAGGAAGGAGAAAGCAGCCATGGCTAAGCGCGCTGTCAGTCGATCACCGCGACGTCTGGAGACCACCGTGGATGCCCCCGCGCTACAAGACGAGCGCTTTCTGAAAGTCGAGCAAGTGGCCGAACTGCTCGGCACTTCCGTCCGGTTCCCCCGCCGCCTCATTGAGGAACGGCGCATCGAGTTCGTCAAGGTCGGTCACCACGTTCGCATCGCCGAAAGCGTCGTGGCCGCCTACATCAAGTCGTGCACTGTCGAACCGCGGCAGGCATTCCGGAGGGAGGCTGCTTAATGGCCGATTCTCGACGCGACTGGGGTCGCATTCGCAAGCTGTCGTCGGGCCGTTTCCAGGCTCGCTATCCCGGGCCGGACGGCGTGCTTCGGCCCGCGCCGGACACATTCGACACGAGGCGAGCAGCTTCGGAATGGCTCGCCGCGAAACGAACCGAAATCGCTCAGGACGACTGGGTGAATCCGGACGCCGCGAAGATCGGTTTCATCGAGTACGCCACGACGTGGGTTGCCGAGCGGAAACTGGCCGACACCACCCGCGAACGCTACGAGGGGATCGTTCGGAACCACTTCGAACCGACACGGCTGGGGAAGCTGTCGCTGGCCGCGATCAAGGAGGCCACGGTTCGCAAGTGGCACAGCGAATTGCTGGCGAACGAGGTGGGCGGGCCCACCGTGGTGAAGGCGTATCGACTGCTGCGCGCGATCTACAACACCGCCGTGGAAGAGGACCGGATCGTGAAGCGGAATCCGTGCCGGATCAAGGGAGCTGGCGAGGACGATTCCCCGGAACGTCCGGTGCTCACGATCGCCCAGGCGTACGCACTCGCCGACGCGATGCCCCCGCGATACCGCATGCTCGTTCTGTTGGCCACGTTCGCGTCACCGCGGTTCGGCGAACTGGCGGCGCTGCGCCGTCGTGACGTGGACTTCCCACACGCGGAAATCCGGGTGCTGGCCGCGCAATCCGAGGCGCGCGGGACGCCGCGCAGGAAAGGGCCGAAGAGCGAAGCGGGAAAACGTCGCATCGCGATTCCCCGCGTGATCGTGCCGGACTTTCGCGAGCACATCGAGAAGTACGCCGAGCCCGGCGCGGACGGCCTGGTGTTCGTCGGCCCGCAAGGCGGCCGACTGCGTCGGCACAACTTCCGACGGCTGTGGGTGAAGGCCAAGCGCCAGGCCAAGATCCCGGACGACGTGCACTTCCACGACCTCCGCCACACCGGCAACGAACTGGCGGCCGAGGGCGGCGCGACGACCAAGGAACTGATGGCGCGCATGGGTCACTCGACCACCAAAGCAGCCATCCGGTACCAGCGTGCGCGGCGCGAACGCGACCGGGCCGTGGCCGACGCGATGAGCCGCAACATCGAGAAGGCGCGGCAGCGGCCGGCCGGGAAACGGGCACGGAAACGGGCCCGCCGCCGAGACGAGGGGCACGGAGGGGGCACGGAGGGCGGGACAGCCGCCTGATACGACGAACGCCAGGTCAGAAAAAGCGCTTCTGACCTGGCGTTCGTTGCGGTGGACCTGAGGGGAATCGAACCCCTGACCCCCGCCTTGCAAAGGCGGTGCTCTACCAATTGAGCTACAGGCCCGGTGCGGACCGAGGTCCGCGAAGCATGACGTCAGTTGCGCGAGGCGTCCGCGGCCTTGGCCGGCGCGCTGCCGTTCGCCGACGGGGCGGCAGGCGTGGTGGCCTCACGCCACAGGTCAGCCTCGGCCTTGGCGGCCTTGTTCCGCTTGACGACGAACAGGACGCCGCCCGCGACGACCGCGAGTGCCAACAGCTTCTTCACCTGAAGCCCCCTTCTGAGTGCTTGCGCTACCCCACGATGCTACCGGACCCGCCGCGCGTCCCGTCCAGCGGTTCCGTCTCTCGTTCCACGTGGAACACCGGGAATATCCGGAGTGATCGGTCCGTTGAACCCGACGGTCCTCGTGGCCGCGCATCACTCAGCCCTGCCGGTCCTTCTCTTCCCGGCAGGGCTGACTCGTCTCCACGAGCCGCGCGCGGGTGCCGGCGAGGCCCGATTCGACCAGGTCAGGGCGGTCGTTCTCCAAGCCGTACGTCACCTCGTACCACGGGCCCAGCTGGTTCCACGCCCACGCGCGCCGGCGCAGTTCGGGCGTGACCTCGTACTCCGCGGAGAACGCCGCGACGCACTCCGCCGACGTCCCGAACAGCAGCCACGCCAGGTCCTGCGCGGGGTCGCCGATCGAGACGTCGGACCAGTCGATCACGCCGCTCACCCGGCCGTCCTGCTTGAGCACGTGCTCTGGCCCGACGTCTCCGTGCACCACTGTGTCTGCTGGATAATCCTCGACCTCCGCCAGCAAAGCACGAGCGCGATCAGCCAGCGGACCGAGCAAGGGCGGGACGGCGTCGAGGGCCAGGTCTTCCGGCACAGCACCAAGTTCGCGCGCCTTGGATACGTCCGCGTTGTGCAAAGCACGAAGGAACCGGCCGAGCACGCGGCCGTCGTCAGCGGTCAGTTCGCCTGGCTCGCCTGGCACCAATTCGTGCCGCACGACCAACGGATTTTCCTGCCACACAACGGGAATCGGCACCGGCAAGGGCAGCTGCGGAGCCAGCCACGGCAACACCGTCGTCTCCCGCAGCAGCCACGCACGCACCTCGTCCCGTTTGGGTCGCCGCTCGACCCATCGCCCGTCGACAAGCGTCGCGACGCTGTCCCAACCCTCGCCCAGATCCTCGCCGGTCATGCCACACTGAACCAGTTCTTCCCGGCATCGGCCCAGGGAGTTTTCCGTGCCGCCACCCCGTTTGGCACCGCTGCTCGACCAGTTCGACTTCGCCCGCACCCGCCTCGCGAACCGCCTCACCGGCCCCTTCCTGGACAGCGGCGACGGCTCCGAAATACCGGTCAGCCCGATGACCGACGCCGAATACCACTGGCCGCCGGTCCCCGGGCACTGGTCGGTGCGCCGCCGCGCCGACGGACCCGGGCCGCGCGCGACGCACCTGGCCGGCACCGGCGAATGGGGCCGGGACGCCGCGCCGTACCCGCAACCGGTGCCGCCGCCGTTCACCACCATCGCCTGGCGGCTCAGCCACCTCAGCGAAATGCTCGCCCTCCGCGCCGACCACACCGCGGGCACGCACGCCAAAACCCGCGACGACTACCCGATCGCCGGCGATGTCATGACCGCCGTCGCGGCTTTCGACGCCGGTGCGACAGCCTGGCGCGAAGCCTTGCTGACCGTCGACGACGCCGCGCTGGACACCATCGGCTACTGCACCTACCCGCACGGCAGCGACGCCGAAAACCTGTTCCTCGACATCGTCTGGTGGGTCAACCAGGAACTCCTGCACCACGGCGCGGAAATCGCCCTGCTGCGCGACCTGTACCGGCAGACCCGCTGATCACGCCGGAATCCCCGTGGCGAACGCGATCTCCGAAACCTGGTGCCGGTCAAGGGAAAGCGTGCTGAGCAGGTCCGCGATCCGTTGCCGCTGCACGTCAGTCGGCTGGAAATACATCGGCAGCGCCAGCCTGCCCCGAATCTCCCCGAACTCCAGGTCGGCGATCACCGCCTCCCATCCGCCGCGACCGCGGTGCAGCCACCATCCCCGACGCCGCAGCGCTCTCTCCGGAGAACCCTTCAACACGGCCAAATCCGCCGGCGACCACAGCTGCGGACTGCTGCTAAGCACTTCTCCCGCCAACCGGGCCACGCGCGAGTGCTCGCCGGTCATTTCCCGCAGCAGCCACGGCACTTCCGAAGCGATCGCCTTGCCCCGGAGCAAGGACAACCCGATCTTCTTCAACGGCAAGTCCGCGCTCTGAGCGAGACCGACGATCTCCGTACGGTCCAGCTCAGTCCCGGTCTCCGCGAGCCCGGCGTACGCGCGAGCCCGCACCACCGGCGTGGCAGCGGAACGAGCGACCGCCGCGTAAACCTCGACCGGGTCCCGCCCCATTTCCTGCCAGCGCAGCCGCGCCCACAACCGCACCATCACCGACCGGTCGACCAGAAGTCGTTCCACCTCAACCGGATCGAGCTGCGCCGCGGTCAGCTTCACCAACCCCAGCACCCGGCTCTCCGCGGACCGGCCGCGAAGCAACGAGGCGATGACGTCCGGCGTCGCCAGCTCGGCGACGATCCTGATCAACTGCCGCCGGACGATCTGGTCCCGCTCCCGAGGCAGCAACCGGACCGCGTCCGGCAAGCCGAGCAATCCGGATTCGAAGCTGTGCCGGAACGCCGCCCGCCGGACCTCAAAGACCTCGGAGTTTCGCAAGCACGCCCACACTGTCGCCTCGCCGTGCACGGCGGTCAGCGCACGCAGATAGCGCGCGAAAACTTCCGAACCCCGCCAGCGCTGCGAAATCCGCTGCAGCAGCGGCATGATCCGCTCCGCCTGCGCCAACGTCGTCCGCCGCAGCACCTCTTGTTCGGCCAGTTCCCGGACCGCCTCGGCGTAGTCGGCAACCCGAACCGCCAGCGCCCGGTCGCTCAACGCACTGTCCGAGGAGCACAACAGCCGAACCGCCCGCTCCCGCAGGCGCCCGTTGCGATGCATCGAAGCCAGCACCAGCGCGACCAGCGGAGCGCGCTTCAGCTTCCGCTCCGTCACCCGCCCCATCACCGGTTCCTCGGAGCGGGACTGGCGGGAGTAGCAGTCGATCCGCAGCATCTCGCGCGCGGTCGCCGACTCGAACCACGCCGAGGTTTCGGCCAAGCCTTCGCGGTCGTCCCACTGCGCGGCGACCACGCCGAGGCTCAGCCGATAAAGGATCTCCGCCGGAGTCTGCATACGGCTGATTCTGGCGACCGCACCGCCGGTCAGTCATCCGAAATACCAGAAGGCCGGTCCGCAGGAGCTGCGAACCGGCCTTCTGAGAAATGTGGGCCCACCAGGACTTGAACCTGGGACCTCTTCGTTATCAGCGAAGCGCTCTAACCGCCTGAGCTATGGGCCCGTCGAACGAGGAGTACTTTACCGGACCCCTCATCCGCTCGTGCAACCGGGTTACTCTCGCTCGGACAGGGTGACTTCCAGCCCGCCCGCGAGGTCCGCCGACACGTTGTAGATGAACGCGCTCACCGTGGCCAGCGCGGACACCAGCACGATGTTGATCGCCCCGAGGATCGCCGCGATGCCGAACACGCGACCGGCGCTGATCAGCGGTTCCGGGGACGCGTTCGCGCCCTCGCCGCCGACCAGGGACGAGTACGTGCCGTTCAGCTTGTCCCACACGCCCATGCCGTCGAGCACGGTGTAGAGCACGCCGACCGCGACCAGCCACACGAAGAACATCGCGACGCCGAGCACCAGCGCCAGCTTCAGCACCGACCACGGGTCGAACCGCTTGATCTGCAGGCTCGCCCGCCGCGGGCCCCGGCCGGGACGGCGCAGCGCGCTCGGCGTCGGCCGGGTGCGGCCCGCGGGCGGCACGTCGTCCGCCGGCGGCGGTGCCTCGCCTCCGAAGAGCCGAGGCGCCGCCGAGCCGGTCACCGGGTAGTCGTTCTCGGCCGCGGCGGCCGGTTCCGGAGCCGCGGTGGGCACGTCCTCGGTCGCGATCCGCGCCGTGGCCATGGCCTCGGAGTCGCCGCCGCCGTCCTTGGCGGTGCGCTGCCAGGGCGGGTTGGCCGACGCGTCGTCGGCCTTGTCGGATGGTGCCACGTTGAGTCAGTCCTTACCCGTGCGTGGGGCGCCGATCACTGCTCCGGCGCCGTGCCGTCTTCTGCTGTGGGCTCCTCTGGCGTAGCCTCGGCCGCTTCCTCCGAAACCGTCTCGGAAGCGATAACTTCCGAAACCTCGGAACCGTCCTCGGCGGAGTCCTCGCCACCATTGGCGACGTCCGAACCCTCGTCCGCGTTGCGTGCGACCGCGAGAAGAGTGGTTCCGTCACCCAGGTTCATCAGCCGAACGCCCTTGGTCTGCCTGCCCGCCTTGCGCACGTCCCGCGCCGGCGTGCGGATGACCCCGCCGCTGGACGTGATGGCGAACAGCTCGTCGTCCTCGTCGACGATGAGTGCCCCCACCAGCCTGCCACGTTTGCTGTCGTGCTGAATGGTGAGCACGCCCTTGCCGCCGCGGCCCTGTACCGGATAGTCCTCGATCGGCGTCCGCTTCGCATACGCGCCGTCCGTGGCGACCAGCAGGAACTTGTCCGGTTTGACCACGCTGATGCCGAGCAGTTCGTCACCCTCGTTGAACCGCATGCCCAGCACGCCCGAGGTCGGCCGCCCCATCGGGCGCAGCGCCTCGTCGGTCGCGTGGAAGCGGATCGACTGGCCGCCCGCGGACACCAGCAGCAGGTCGTCCTCGGCCGCGGCGAGCACCGCGCCCATCAGCTCGTCGCCCTCGCGCAGGTTGATCGCGATGAGCCCGCCCGCGCGGTTGGAGTCGAAGTCGGTGAGCTTCGTCTTCTTCACCAGACCGCGCTGCGTGGCGAGCACCAGGTACGGCGCGACCTCGTAGTTCGGGATCTCGATGACCTGGGCGATCTGCTCGTCCGGCTGGAACGCGAGCAGGTTCGCCACGTGCTGGCCGCGCGCGTTGCGGTTGGCCTCGGGCAGGTCGTAGGCCTTCGCCCGGTACACCCGGCCCTTGTTCGTGAAGAACAGGATCCAGTCGTGCGTGGAGCACACGAAGAAGTGCTGGACGATGTCGTCCTGCTTCAGCGTCGCGCCCTGCACGCCCTTGCCGCCGCGCTTCTGCGAGCGGTACAGATCGGTTTTCGTCCGCTTGGCGTAGCCCGTGCGGGTGATGGTGACGACGACGTCTTCCTGCGCGATCAAGTCCTCGACCGACACGTCGCCGTCGAACGGGATGATCTGCGTGCGCCGCTCGTCGCCGTACTTGTCGACGATCTCCATCAGCTCGTCGCGGATGATCGACCGCTGCCGCTCGGGCTTCGCGAGGATGTCCTTGAGATCGGCGATCTCCAGCTCGATCTCGGCCAGGGTGTCGATGATCCGCTGCCGTTCCAGCGCGGCCAGCCGGCGCAGCTGCATGTCCAGGATCGCGGTCGCCTGGATCTCGTCGATCTCGAGCAGCGACATCAGGCCCGGCCGGGCCTCGTCGGCCGACGGCGAGCGCCGGATCAGGGCGATCACCTCGTCCAGCATGTCGAGCGCCTTGACCAGGCCGCGCAGGATGTGGGCCCGTTCCTCGGCCTTGCGCAGCCGGTACCGGGTGCGCCGCACGATCACGTCGACCTGGTGCTTCACGTAGTGCCGGATGATCTGGTCGAGCCGCAGCGTGCGCGGCACGTCGTCGACCAGCGCCAGCATGTTGACACCGAAGTTCTGCTGCAGCTGGGTGTGCTTGAACAGGTTGTTCAGCACCACCTTCGCCACCGCGTCGCGCTTGATCGTGACGACGATCCGCATGCCGGAGCGGCTGTTGGACTCGTCCGCGATGTCCGAGATCCCGGTGATCTTGCCGTCGCGCACCAGGTGCGCGATGTTCTCCACCAGGTTGTCCGGGTTGACCTGGTACGGCAGCTCGGACACGACCAGGATCGTGCGGCCCTTGGCGTCTTCCTCGACCTCGACGACCGCGCGCATCCGGATCGAACCGCGGCCGGTGCGGTAGGCGTCCTCGATGCCCGAGGTGCCGAGGATCATCGCCTTGGTCGGGAAGTCCGGGCCCTTGACCCGCACGAGCAGCGCGGCGAGCAGCTCGTCGTCGGTCGCCTCGGGGTTCTCCAGCGCCCACACGACGCCTTCGGACACCTCGCGCAGGTTGTGCGGCGGGATGTTCGTCGCCATCCCGACCGCGATCCCGGAACCGCCGTTGACCAGCAAGTTCGGGAACCGCGACGGCAGCACGTCGGGCTCTTGCGTGCGCCCGTCGTAGTTGTCGCGGAAATCGACGGTGTCCTCTTCGATGTCCGCGAGCATCTGCATCGCGAGCGGCGCGAGACGGGATTCGGTGTACCGCATCGCGGCGGCGGGGTCGTTGCCCGACGAGCCGAAGTTGCCCTGGCCGTCGATCAGCGGGTAGCGCAGCGACCACGGCTGGGCGAGCCGCACGAGCGCGTCGTAGATCGCCGAGTCGCCGTGCGGGTGGTAGTTGCCCATGACGTCGCCGACGACGCGGGAGCACTTGTTGTACCCGCGGTCCGGGCGGAACCCGGAGTCGAACATCGAGTACAGGATCCGGCGCGCCACCGGCTTGAGGCCGTCGCGCACGTCCGGCAGCGCCCGCGACACGATGACGCTCATCGCGTAGTCGATGTAGGAGCGCTGCATCTCCTGCTGGATGTCGACCGGTTCGATCCGGTCGTGTTCCGGCGGCAAGGTTTCCGTCATGGGGTCCTTCTCGGGTGAGCAGTCCTGGGGAAGTGAGTGAGGAGGGGACGCCTACACGTCCAGGAAGCGCACGTCCTTGGCGTTGCGCGTGATGAACGAGCGGCGGGCTTCCACGTCCTCGCCCATCAGCACGGAGAACAGTTCGTCGGCCTGCGCCGCGTCGTCGAGCGTGACCTGCCCGAGCAGCCGGTTCGCCGGGTCCATCGTGGTCTCCCACAGCTCCTCGGCGTTCATCTCGCCGAGACCCTTGTAGCGCTGGATCGCGTCGTCCTTCGGGAGCCGGCGGCCGGACTCGACGCCGGCCTGGATGACCGCGTCGCGTTCCTTGTCCGAGTACGCGTACTCCGGCTCCGAGCGCGGCCACTTGATCTTGTACAGCGGCGGCCGCGACAGGAACACGTGGCCGTGCTCGATCAGCGGCGTCATGAAGCGGAACAGCAGGGTGAGCAGCAGCGTGGTGATGTGCTGGCCGTCGACGTCGGCGTCGGCCATCAGCACGATCTTGTGATAGCGCAGCTTCGAGATGTCGAAGTCGTCGTGGATGCCGGTGCCGAGCGCGGTGATCAGCGACTGGACCTCGGTATTCTTGAGGACGCGGTCGATGCGGGCCTTCTCGACGTTGATGATCTTGCCCCGGATCGGCAGGATCGCCTGGTACATCGAGTCGCGGCCTTCCTTGGCCGAACCGCCCGCCGAGTCGCCCTCCACGATGTAGAGCTCGCACTCGCCGGGGTCGTTGGAACGGCAGTCCTTGAGCTTGCCCGGAAGACCGCCGATCTCCAGCGCGCCCTTGCGCCGCACCAGGTCGCGCGCCTTGCGGGCGGCGAGCCGGGCCTGCGCCGACGAGATCGACTTGTTGATGATCGTCTTGGCTTCGCTCGGGTTGCGCTCGAACCAGTCGCCGAGCCATTCGTTCGACTGCTGCTGCACGAACGTCTTGGCCTCGCTGTTGCCCAGCTTGGTCTTCGTCTGGCCCTCGAACTGCGGTTCGGACAGCTTGATCGACACGATCGCGGCGAGGCCCTCGCGCACGTCGTCGCCGGTCAGGTTCGCGTCCTTCTCCTTGAGCAGCTTCTTCTCGCGCGCGTACGCGTTGACCACGCGGGTGAGCGCGGCGCGGAAGCCCTCTTCGTGCGTGCCGCCCTCGTGCGTGTTGATCGTGTTGGCGAAGGTGTACACCGACGGCGTGAACCCGGTGTTCCACTGCATCGCGACCTCGACCTCGAGGCCGGCGCCCTTGGCGTCGAAGGAGATGACGCTCTCGTGGATCGGGTCCTTGCTGCCGTTGATGTGCTTGACGAAGTCCTCGAGCCCGCCCGGGTAGCAGTAGACGGCTTCCTTGACCCGCGCCTGCTTGCCCGCGGCGTCCTCTTCGGTCTCCTCGTCGGCGACGCGCTCGTCGCGCAGCGACAGGGTGAGGCCCTTGTTGAGGAACGCCATCTCCTGCAGCCGGCGCGAGATGGTCTCGAAGTTGTAGGTGGTGGTCTCGAAGATGCCGCCGTCGGCCCAGAACGTGATGGTGGTGCCGGTGTCGGTGGCCGGGCCGAGGTCCTGGAGCGGACCGGGGACCTGGTTGGTGTACTCCTGGCGCCAGCTGCGGCCGCCGACCTTGATCTCCGCGAGCAGCTTCGTCGACAGCGCGTTCACCACGGACACGCCGACGCCGTGCAGACCGCCGGACACCGCGTACGAGTCGCTGTCGAACTTGCCGCCCGCGTGCAGGATGGTGAGCACGACCTCGAGAGTCGGCTTCTTCTCCTTGGGGTGCATGTCGACCGGGATGCCGCGGCCGTCGTCGACTACCCGCACCCCGCCGTCGGCGAGCAGGGTAACCTCGACCTTGGTGGCGTACCCCGCCATCGCCTCGTCCACGGAGTTGTCCACCACCTCCTGGACCAGGTGGTGCAGGCCGCGCTCACCGGTGGAACCGATGTACATGCCGGGGCGCTTGCGAACTGCTTCGAGGCCTTCGAGCACGGTGATGGACGACGCGTTGTACTCGCTCTTGTTCTCGGTCACCGGCGTTGTTTCTCCTCGTCTCGCCCGAGCGGACGTCCGCTACTACAACAGTGTACTTGGCCGCACGCGCTCACATGCGGCTAGGACACCGCTGAGCCGGTCGCAGAGGGACGAAATCACCCTCAGTTGAGTCATCTCGTATCCGAACCTGCGCGGCCCGGTTCTCGGGGAACTCATCCGGCGAAGCGCAACCCCCGTCAGCCGTACGTGTCACGCGGCCCGCGGCCAGGCACGTGCCGGGGGCCTTTCCGCCAGCTCGGAGCGGTCGGACCCTGGATCCGCATCCGCTTGACCACGCCGTATCCGACGCCCGCGGCGATCTTCGCCAGCAGCTTGCCCTGCAGCAACCGCAACTGCGTCGCCCACGCGGTGGAACTCGCTCGAACGGTCAGCTCGCCGTCTTTCAGCGCAACCGGCTGGGCGTGTTCGGCCACGTCCTCGCCCACGAGCCGGGCCCACTGCCCGAACACGCGCGCGTTGGTCATCGTGTCCTGCCAGCCGCTGTCGGAGATCAGCCTCGACACGAGCCTGCCGAGCGGCTGCGGGTCGCGCGGGTCCGAGCCGGGACCGGACCAGCGCCGGCGCGCGCGGTTCTGCCCGCCGCCGCCGGTGATCCGGCCGCGCCGGAGATTCGGCGGGGCTCCTCGCTCGCGGGCTTTCGCCTTCGCCGCTTCGAGCGCGGCGTGCGCGAGGTCGCGGCCGCTCGGAGCGTCCCCAGCGGGCGTCTCGTTCGGCCCAGTGGAACTGTCACGCTCAGTCGCGCCACGCGCGGGATTTCGGGGGGTGTCTTCCGCTTTCGAGGTGTCAAGACGGCCATCCGGCCGGTTCGTCACGCGCGGCGATAACGCGGCTCCGGGTTTATCCACACTGTCCACAGGTTTGTCCCCAGATCGGTGGGCAACTCGCGTGACCCCGGTCACCCCGCGTGGTCGTCGTGGCTGTTCAGGCACGGTTCACCTCCCCGTCGGCCACCGTGAACCTCGCGCCGGCGAGCTCGGTGGGCACGTCCTCGGCCACCGCCGCGGTGATGAGCACCTGCTCGGCGCCCGCGGAGACCTCGGCCAGCCGGGCCCGGCGCTTGCGGTCGAGTTCGGCAAAGACATCGTCCAGCAACAACACCGGTTCGCCCGCTTCGGCACGCAGAAGCTCGTAACTTCCGAGCCGCAAAGCGAGCGCGAACGACCACGACTCGCCGTGGCTCGCGTAGCCCTTCGCCGGGAGCTCGCCGAGGATCAGCTCCAGTTCGTCCCGATGCGGGCCGACGAGGCTGATCCCTCGCTCCAGTTCCTGCCGCCGCGAGTCGGCCAACGCCTTCAGCAACAGCTCGCGCAGTACCTCTGTGTCCGCACGCTCTCCGTCAGGCACGCCGTACGACGGCGGAAGCGCTTCGCCGAGCGAAGACTTGTACGCGATCTTCGCCGGGCGAGAGTCCGGTGCGACGCCCATATAAGCGTCAGCCGTGTACGGCGCGAGGTCCGCGATGAGGTTCAACCGTGCCGCCAGCAGCTGCGCGCCAGCCACCGAGAGATGGTCGTCCCACACATCGAGCGTCGACAGTGCGTACGGATCTTCGCGACCAGTACGGCGTTTGCCCGCAGTCTTAAGAAGCGCGTTGCGCTGCTTAAGCACCTTCTCGTAGTCCGCGCGCACGCCTGCGTACCGAGGCGCGCGAAGCACGAGTAACTCGTCCATGAACCGACGGCGTTCGCTCGGATCGCCGCGCACGAGTGAGAGGTCCTCGGGAGAGAACAGCACCGTACGCAGAATGCCGAGCACGTCGCGCGGCTTGCCGACCGCGCCCCGGTTCACGCGGGCACGGTTGGCGCGACCGGGCGTGATCTCGAGTTCGACCGTCAGCTCGCGGTCTTCGTTGACGACCGCGACCCGGACGAGCGCGCGTTCACAGCCATGGCGGACGAGCGGGGCGTCCGTGGCGACCCGGTGCGAACCGAGGGTCGCCACGTAGCCGATCGCTTCGAGCAGGTTCGTCTTCCCCCGGCCGTTCTGGCCGACGAGCACGACCGGCCCCGGTTCGAGGGCGAGGTCGGCCAGCGGCCAGGACCGGAAGTCGGTGACCTGGAGATGTCGCAGATACACGGGCGGGGACCGCGGGAGCTAGCTCCCGGCCTTCTTCACCGCGTGGCCGCCGAACTGGTTGCGCAGCGCGGCGACGGCGCGCATCGCGGCGGAGTCCTTCTGCCGCGAGGAGAACCGGGCGAACAGCGCGGCCGAGAGCACCGGGGCGGGCACCGCGTTGTTGACCGCTTCCTCCAGCGTCCAGCGGCCTTCGCCGGAGTCCTCGACGTAACCCTCGAGGTCGTCCAGCTCCGGGTCCTCGTCCAGCGCGCGCACCAGCAGGTCGAGCAGCCAGGAGCGGACCACGGTGCCGCGCTGCCAGCCCTTGATCACGGCGGGCACGTCGTCGACGGTCTTCGCCGCTTCGAGCAGTTCGAAGCCCTCGGCGTAGGCCTGCATGATGCCGTACTCGATGCCGTTGTGGATCATCTTCGCGTAGTGCCCGGCGCCGACCGAGCCGGCGTGCGAGAAGCCTTCCTCGCGCGGACCCTCCGGACGCAGCGCGTCGAAGATCGGCATCGCGCGCTGGACGTCGGACGCCGCGCCGCCGACCATCAGGCCGTAGCCGTTGTCCTTGCCCCACACACCGCCGGAGACGCCGCAGTCGAGGTAGCCGACCCCGTGCGACGCGAGCAGATCAGCGTTCAGCTTGTCGTCGGTGAACTTCGAGTTCCCGCCGTCGATCACCAGATCGCCCTCGGACAGCAGCTGCCCGAGCTCGGTGACGGTCTGCCGGGTCGGCTCCCCGGCCGGGACCATGATCCACACGATCCGGGGACCGGACAGCTTGGACACCAGGTCTTCGAGCGAGGTCGAGTCGCTGACGTCCTGGTTGCGGTCGTAGCCGACCACCTCGTGCCCGGCGGCGCGCAGCCGCTCGCGCATGTTGAAGCCCATCTTGCCCAGGCCGACGAGACCCAGCTGAACCATGAGATCCCCTTTGGATTGGATCGGTTTTCCTCGGTTGGACGCGCGCCGCTCAGCCCGGCAGCCGGACCGGCATGAGCAGGTAGAGATATCCGGGGACGACGTTGCCCTCGGCGTCGGCGGGCTTGATCAGCGCCGGCCGGTTGGGCGTGGTGAAGGTCAGCTCGGCCCGGTCGCTGTGCAGCGCGCCGAGCCCGTCGACGAGGTAGCCGGGGTTGAACGCGATGGTGACCGGCTCGCCCTCGTAGTCGACCTGCAGTTCCTCTTCGGCGCTGCCCTCGTCGTCGCCGCCGGCCGACAGCCGCAGCGAACCGTCGCCGAACTCGAGCCGCACCTGGGTGCCGCGCTCGGCGACCAGCGACACGCGCTTGATCGACTCGGTGAGCGCGCCGACCTCGATGACCGCGCGCGAGGTGTGGTTCGCGGGCAGCAGCTGGCGGTACGGCGGGAATTCGGCGTCGAGCAGCCGGGTGGTCGTGTAGCGGCCCGCGCCGGACAGGCCGAGCAGGCCGTCGCCGGAAGCGAGCGCGAGCTGCACGGTGGTGCCCGCGCCGCCGAGCGTCTTGGCGGCCTCGGCGAGCGTGCGCGCCGGGACGAGCACCGCGGCGTCGGACAGGCCCTCGGCCGGCTTCCAGGTGAACTCGCGCATGGCGAGCCGGAACCGGTCGGTGGCGACGAGGGTGAGCGTCTCGCCGGAGATCTCCAGCCGCATGCCGGTGAGCATGGGGAGCGTGTCGTCCTTGCCTGCCGCGGTGGCGACCTGGGTGACCGCCTGGCCGAAGACGTCGCCGGTGAGCTCGCCCGCGTGCGCGGGCTGGGACGGCAGCTGCGGGTAGTCCTCGACCGGCATGGTCGGGAGGCTGAACCGGGCGCTGCCGCACGTGATGGTGGCGCGGGCGCCGTCGACGGAGATCTCCACCGGCTGCGCGGGAAGCGCCTTGGTGATGTCGGCCAGCAGCCTGCCGGAGACGAGCAGCCGTCCGCCGTCGGCGATGGTCGCGGGAACGCCGACCGTGGCCGAGACCTCGTAGTCGAAGCCGGAGACCGTGAGCGCGTCGGACTCCCCGTCCGCGCCCGCGTCGAGGAGGACGCCGCCCAGGACCGGCACCGGAGGCCGGGAGGGGAGGCTTCTGGCCACCCACGCGACGGCGTCGGCGAGCCCGTCGCGCTCGACGCGGATCTTCATGCGCGCTTCCTTTCGACAGCCGAGCCCCTCGGCTCGTGAAGGGGTCGCCGGGTACCGGTCGTGAGCACCGCGTGCGACCGGGTCCCCGCCGGTCCGGTCCGCCCCGCGCGGGAACGGACCAGCTGCAGACATCCACGTTAGGCCGTCGCCGGGGGTGCCGTCACCTCGGCCTCCCCTTCACTTTGTCGACAAGACGACACGAATCTCGGCTTGTCCCCAGTTTCGTCCTCCGCCTGTTTTTGTTCTGTTCTTTCTTAGAAGAGATGAAAAACCAGTAGCAGTAATAGGGGCTGTGGATTGTGTGGACAGGGCTCGTTCGCGCTGGTCGTGGCGGGCGCGGGCCTGTGGGCAGCCCTGGTGGCGGATCGGTGGATGGTTCGGCCGATCCGTGGATGGTTTCGGGCCGTCCCCGATTCATCCACAATCCGGCCCAGTTGTCCCCAGGGTTGTCCCCAGGTTGGGGCCGAGTTGTACCCAGGCTCTGGGGGCAGTCCGAGCGGCCGGGATCGCCCTGGTGAGTGACGAACCACAGCTGTGGATGACCTGTGGGCAACCTGGGGAATCAGCGTGGACAACCCTGGGGACAACCTGTGGATTCGGTGTGAGTGGGATGTGGATCAAATCCGGGTCGTCGCAGCTCCGGGATCCGTTGGCACTGTGGGCAAACTGCCCACACCCTGGGGAAAACCCCTTGTGTATCAATAAGTTTGAGAAATTCTGTGTACACAGGCTGTGGACGTCTGTGGATACGTACGCGTGCTTCGCTCCTGCGCCGTTGCGTACGCACGCTTCGGCTGCGTACGCGCGAGAAGCCAGTCAGAGCACCAAAAAGGCCACCACGGGAGGTCCGTGGTGGCCTTGGGGTCGAAACAGGACTGTCTACAAGCGAGTGTCCAAACGCATCAGTCGGCTACTGCCGCGCGCGCTGCTTGATCCGCGACGTCAGCTCTTGCACCTGGTCGTAAATCCGCCGGCGCTCGGCCATCTCCTTGCGGATCTTCTTGTCCGCGTGCATGACGGTCGTGTGGTCGCGGCCGCCGAACGTCTGCCCGATCTTCGGCAGCGACATCTCGGTCAGCTCGCGGCAGAGGTACATCGCGATCTGGCGGGCCGTGGCGAGCGCCTTCGTCTTGCCGGGCCCGCACAGCTCGTCGAGCGTCACGTCGAAGAACTCGGCGGTGACGCCCATGATGGTCGGTGCGGTGATCTCCGGCGTGTGCGAATCCGGGATCAGGTCGCGCAGCACGATCTCGGCGAGCCCGGCTTCCACCGGCTGCTGGTTCAGCGACGCGAACGCGGTGACGCGGATCAGCGCGCCCTCCAGTTCGCGGATGTTCGCCTCGACCCGCGACGCGATGAACTCCAGCACGTCGCCGGGCACCGCGAGCCGGTCCTGCGCCGCCTTCTTGCGGAGGATCGCGATCCGGGTCTCCAGCTCAGGCGGCTGGATGTCGGTGATCAGGCCCCATTCGAACCGCGTCCGCAGCCGGTCCTCCAAGGTTTCCAGCCGCTTGGGCGGCCGGTCGGAGCTGACCACGATCTGCTTGTTCTGGTTGTGCAGCGTGTTGAAGGTGTGGAAGAACTCCTCCTGGGTGCCTTCCTTGCCCTCCAGGAACTGGATGTCGTCCACCAGCAGGATGTCGACGTCGCGGTAGCGCCGCTGAAAGGCGACCTTGCGGTCGTCGCGCAGCGAGTTGATGAAGTCGTTCGTGAACTCTTCGGTGGAGACGTACCGCACGCGCATGCCGGGGAACAGCCGCTGCGCGTAGTGCCCGACCGCGTGCAGCAGGTGCGTCTTGCCGAGCCCGGACTCGCCCCAGATGAACAGCGGGTTGTACGCGCGGGCGGGCGCCTCGGCCACAGCGACCGCGGCGGCGTGCGCGAAGCGGTTGGACGCGCCGATGACGAAGGTGTCGAAGTTGTACTTCTCGTTCAGCTTCGTCTTCGACGTCTGCGGCTGCGCGGGCGCGGTGTAGGGCTGGCCCGCGATCGGCTGCCCGGCGAACCGGGGCCAGATCTCGTTGGCGGTCGCCAGCGCTTCGCCCTCTTCGTCGACTTCTTCGTCCGGGTCCTCGATGTCGTCCAGGCCGGGGTGGGCCGGGTGCAGCGGCTGCTGCTGAGGTGGCGGCGGGTCGACCCGCGCCGGCGGAAGACCGGCCGCTTCGACCTGCGGCCGCCGCGGCGGCGGTTTCGGCTTCGGGCGCTCCGGGCGCACGTGATCGGCCTGGCCGTTTTCCGTGTGCGGGCTCGCGGGCGGCATCGGCTCCGGATGCGGGACATCGTTTTCCACCCGGGCGGGTGACGCCGCATAACGGGGAACCGGCGCGACCGGTTCGGTGCTGTCGACCTTCACCGCGAGCGACACCGGACGGCCGAGCCGCCGGGACAGCGCTTCGGTGATCGAGGTGCGCAGCGCGCGTTCGATGGCTTCCTTCGCGAAGTCGCTCGGCGCGGCGAGCAGCGCGGTGCCGTCGAGGAGACCGATCGGGCGGGTCACCCGCATCCAGGCTCGTTGCTGCGGGGAGAGGGTGCCGTCGGACAGCTCCCGCACCACCTGCTCCCAGATGACGCCCAGATTGTGCTGGTGCTCCGACACCGGTCTGACTCCCCTCCCCTCGTCGGCGCGCACGCCTCGGACCCACCCCGAGCACGTCCTGGAAGCTCGCCTCGAAGCACGCGGTCCGGACTCACCCGCGCGACGGCACAGCGATATCCACAAAGTTGTCCACAGCTGTGCACTAATGTACGGCCGTCCGCAGCCACGCCACCTGCGGGCTCGGCGTACTCCCCGGGCGCCTCCACACCCCCCGGCGCCGGCGAAGCGGCATCAGTCCTGCCCGGAGGCCGAGAGAGGCACGCTAACAAGCCCTGCCCGATGCCACAAGGCGTGGTGCTGCGCAAGCATTTCACGGTGTACGGCGTGTTGCCATTCGGTGCCGCGCCGTGCCGGGAGGCAGTCTCGCGGGTCGGTCGCCGAGGGTGGCGGAGGGGCGCCTGCGGCGTTCACGACCGGGGTGCGTACCCTCGTAAGGTCTCCCGTATGCGACGGGTGCGTTTCGCGTGCCTACGTATGTCGTCGCTCGTCGTGACGAGACCACCCGGTGGTAGGAGACAGCACGAACTTCCGTGCGACCCGCACGACACGCCGGGCGCCGGGGAATCCGCCGTCGCCCGACGGCCGAGACACAGGAGAAGCAGTGAGCAAGGGCAAGCGCACCTTCCAGCCGAACAACCGTCGTCGCGCGAAGACCCACGGTTTCCGCCTGCGCATGCGGACCCGCGCGGGTCGCGGCATCCTCGCGGCGCGCCGTCGCAAGGGCCGCGCCGAGCTGTCCGCCTGACTCGGCTCCGCCGAACCGCGTCGTGCTGCCCGCTGGCGCACGTCTGCGGCGGAGCGAGGACTTCCGGGTCGTCCTCCGCCGGGGGTCCCGAGCCGGCAGGCGCCGCCTCGTCGTTCATGCGTTGACCACGGACCCGTCCGTGGCCGCCTCGTTCGCGGCCAGGGCGGGTTTTGTGGTGAGCAAGGCCGTCGGCAACTCGGTGGTCCGCCACCGGGTCACCCGCCGGTTGCGCCACCTCGTTTCCGCGCGTCTCGGAACACTGCCCGCGGGCACTTCGTTGGTGGTACGGGCATTGCCTCCGGCGGCGTCCGCTTCGAGCGCGGAGCTCGGCTCCGATCTCGACGCCGCGCTGCGCCGGCTCGGCCTCGCGCCGTCCGGGGCCGATGCTCCCCGGCAGCCGCGTCAGCAGGGCGCGGCACCCGACCACGGATCAGCGGTGTAAACGGCCATGGACGCCACCTCCGAGCACAGCACCACCGAAGCACCCGAGGAAGGCAAGCCGCCCCGGCCCGGACCGGTCGCGTGGGTGCTGCTCCTTCCCGTGCGGTTCTACCGCAAGGCGATCTCGCCCTTTCTTCCCCCGGCCTGCCGGTTCTACCCGAGCTGCAGCGCGTACGCAGTCGAAGCATTGACCCGCCACGGCGCGGCCAAGGGCTCCTACCTCGCGCTGCGCCGGCTGCTTCGCTGCGGCCCGTGGACCCCGCCCGGCCGCGACCCGGTGCCCGAGAAGTTCTCGTGGCGACACCGCACGCCTGAAACACCGATCGAGGAGTAGCTCAGTGCTCGATTTCATCTACTACCCCGTGTCCTTCATCTTGTGGTGTTGGCACAAGGTCTTCGGGTTCGTCTTCGGGGAAGCGACCGCGATCTCGTGGATCCTCGGCATCATCTTCCTGACGTTCACCGTCCGCGGCATCATGTTCAAGCCGTTCGTGAACCAGGTCCGGTCGATGAAGAAGATGCAAGACTTCGCGCCGGAAATGAAGAAGATCCAGAAGAAGTACGCGAACGACCGGCAGCGCCAGGCGCAGGAGATGCAGAAGCTCCAGCGCGAGCACGGCGTCAACCCGCTCGGCAGCTGCCTTCCGATGATCCTTCAGATCCCGGTCTTCATCGGCCTGAACCACGTGCTGCGCGCGTTCACCATGCCGCCCGCAGGCGGCGGCGCGAAGACCGAGAACTACTTCTTCAACGCCCAGGACGTGTTGTCGTACACGAGCGCCAAGCTCTTCGGCGTCAACATGGGCGAGGCGGTCAACAACGGCGTCGGCGCTGTCGCGGGCCACGTCGCGAACGGCGGGTGGCACTGGGAGGTCCTCCCGGTCGCGCTGCCGCTGATGATCATCGCCTCGATCGCCACGCACCTCACCGCGCGCCACTCGGTCTCCCGGCAGAACGCGTCGGCCGCGGGCACCGCGCAGACCGCGATCATGAACAAGCTCACCATGTACGTCTTCCCGCTCGGTGTGCTCGTGTTCGGTGCGTTCTTCCCGCTCGGCCTTCTCTTCTACTGGCTGGCGAACAACGGCTGGACGCTCATGCAGCAGCGCCTCGTCTACACGAAGATCGACAAGGAAGAGGCGGCCCGCAAGGAAGAGGCGGCCGAGAAGCGCGCGTCGCTCGGCCCGAAGCCGGGCCAGAAGCCGACCGCGCCGAAGGTCGGGCAGAAGCCGGTGCAGCAGAAGAAGAACCAGCAGCAGGGTCAGCAGGGCAAGGTGACCAAGGCGGGTTCGGCGCACGGTTTCGCGCAGACGTCGACCGGTGGCAAGTCCGGCAACACGAAGTCCGACGGCGCCGCGTCGTCCGAGACGAAGGCAGCCGAACCGGCGGAGAGCGCGCCGGAGCAGACGTCGAACCAGAACGGATCGAAGGAGAACGGCACCGGAGTGCCCGGACTCCTCAAGGACTCGAACAGGAAGTCGGGCCGCAAGCGTCGCTGACGCTTCGGTTCGGAGAGGAGACTAAAGATGTCGGAGACGGTCGACACGATCGACGCCGATCAGGAAGAGACGAGCGCCGCGGCCGAGCCGAAGGCGGGCGGTGACGACGCTCTCGTGCAAGAGGGCGACATCGCCGGCGACTACCTCGAGCGTCTGCTGGACCTGCTCGACTACGACGGCGACATCGACCTGGACGTCGAAGCGGGCCGCGCGATCGTCAGCATCGACGGCGGCGACGACCTGGAGAAGCTGGTCGGCCCCCGCGGCACGGTGCTCGAAGCGCTGCAGGAGCTGACCCGCCTCGCGGTCCAGCAGGAGACCGGCTCGCGCAGCCGGCTGATGCTGGACATCGCCGGCTGGCGCGCGGACCGCCGGGAGGAGCTCCGCGAACTCGGCCGGTCCACCGCCGAGTCGGTGCTGTCGAGCGGCGAGCGGGTGCGTCTGCAGCCGATGAGCCCGTTCGAGCGCAAGGTCGTCCACGACGCGGTCGCGACGGTCAAGGGCGTCACGAGCGAGAGCGAGGGCGAGGACCCCAAGCGCCGCGTGGTGATCTTCCCCGAGGACTGAGCCCCTCGGACGCGCAGAGCCGCGTAGAGCACTGAGCCGAAGCGGCCCACCGGAGTTCCGGTGGGCCGCTTCTTTTATGCCTGCTTCGTGCTCCGGAACCGGAGGCGAGTCATACCGAGTTTCTCGACTGCCGCGATCGGTCTCTCGAAGCGCATCGGCACGGTTCCTTCGCTGAGGAGAGTCTTCCCCGCCGCCGGAGGACGATCGACATCGGTTCGGCAGCCAACCGTCGCCAGTTGCTTGGCTGGCATTGCCGCAGCCTCGATGTCTTGAGATGCGAAGGCGAAGTACTCATCCGGACGGCTGTCGGGACGTCGTTGCACCGGTGTCCCCCATCCCGACTCGCGCGCTTCGGCCCCGCCGGTGAGATCCGGATCGTCGGCACGGTGGAGCGTCAGTGATCACCGTGTCTCTGACGAGATGCGCGGGGCGGTCGGCGCGCCGGTCCCGCAGAGCGAATTACAAGCGTGGCGTTTCACGTGAAACTCGCCGAGCGCGCTCACCCGGGTCACCGCGTTTCACGTGAAACGACCTGTGGATCGCTCGGCGACTCGAGTGGAGTTGTCCACAGTTGCGGTCTGTCGGCTCGATTTGGCGTCGGCATCAGGGACAATCAACCGAGCGCGTTTCACGTGAAACGCGCGGAGCGAGGAGTGGGAGTAGTGAGCTTGGACGGCGCCACCGGGACGGTCCGGACCGCAGCGGTGGAGGTGTTCGGGGAGCGCGTCGAGCAAGCCGCCGGGTACGTGGAGCTGCTGGCGACTCATGGGGTCGAGCGAGGGTTGATCGGTCCGCGTGAGGTGGAGCGGCTGTGGGAGCGGCACGTGCTGAACTCCGCGGTGATCGGCGAGCAGATCCAGTCCGGGTCGCGCGTGGTCGACGTGGGGTCGGGCGCCGGCCTTCCGGGAGTACCGCTGGCGATCGCTCGACCGGACCTCGATATCGTGCTCTTGGAACCCATGGCTCGCCGGGTTGACTGGTTGGCCGAGGTCGCCGAGAAGCTGGAACTCCCGATCACCATCGTCCGTGGACGCGCCGAGGAGCGGTCCGTACGCGAGCAGTTGAGTGGCGCAGACGTCGTCACCGCTCGCGCGGTCGCCCCTCTTGCTCGGCTCGCGGGCTGGTGCCTTCCCCTGGTTCGTCCCGAAGGTCGACTGGTCGCCCTCAAAGGCGCCAGCGCCGCTGAAGAGATCTCCCGCGACCGCGACGCGGTGCGCAAGGCCGGTGGTGCCGAACCACAGGTCGCTGAATGCGGGAAGGCAGTACTCGAAGTCCCCAGCACGGTGGTCCTGATCCGTCGCCTGCTGCCGAAGCCGAACCGGCCACGCGGCAGACGGAGCTAGCGAACGACAAGAGCCGCGCCGTTCCACGTGAAACATCGCGGTGTGAACGCCCCCGAATCGTCTACCAGGAGGAGGTGTCGAGACCGGTGAATCCCCCGCCGTCCGACTCCGCGGAGGCCAGCCAGGAGATGGGCTGGACGCCGATCGCTGAAGAAGCCGTTCGCGCCGCGAGCGTGCTCCACCCCAAGGAAGGGGTACTCCCCCGACCGGCTCGCCGCCGCGTGCTGACCGTCGCCAACCAGAAGGGCGGGGTCGGCAAGACGACCAGCACCGTCAACCTGGCCGCGGCGCTCGCCGTGCACGGGCTGAAAACGTTGGTGATCGACCTCGACCCCCAGGGCAACGCCAGCACCGCGCTCGACATCGACCACCGCTCCGGGACGCCCTCGATCTACGAGGTGCTCATCGGCGAGGTCTCGATCGCCGAGGCCGCGCAGCAGAGCGAGCAGTCCCCCAACCTCTTCTGCGTGCCTGCGACGATCGACCTCGCCGGCGCCGAGATCGAACTCGTCTCCATGGCGAACCGCGAGACGCGGCTCAAGGAGGCGCTGTCGGCCGAGGTGCTCGACCAGATCGGCGTCGACTACGTCTTCATCGACTGCCCGCCGTCGCTCGGTCTCCTCACCGTCAACGCGATGGTGGCGGCGCAGGAAGTGCTCATCCCGATCCAGTGCGAGTACTACGCACTCGAAGGTCTCGGGCAGCTCCTCAGCAACATCGAACTCGTGCAGCAGCACCTGAACCGCGAACTCAGCGTGTCGACGATTCTGCTCACCATGTACGACGGTCGCACCAAACTGGCCGACCAGGTGACCAACGAGGTCCGCAATCACTTCGGCGACACGGTGCTGAAGACCGTCATCCCGCGCAGCGTGAAGGTGTCCGAGGCACCCGGCTACGGCCAGACCGTCCTCGCCTACGACCCCGGTTCACGTGGTGCCATGAGCTATCTCGACGCGGCGAAGGAGATCGCCGAGCGGGGTGTGAACGAGAGGAGCAGCACCACATGACTGAGCGCAGAGGAGGGCTCGGCCGCGGACTGGCGGCCTTGATCCCGACCGGACCGGCGACGCCTCCTCCGGCCGCGACCGAGGCCGCCACGCCCGCGGAGAAAGCGGTGCGCGAGGACAAGGGCTGGTTCGCGGCGAACGGTGCCGCGGGCCAGCCGGTCGCGGGCGGCGAGGTCGCCGGCGCGGTGTACCGCGAGATCCCGGTCAGCTCGGTCAAGCCGAACCCGAAGCAGCCTCGCCAGGTTTTCGACGAGGAAGCGCTCGCCGAACTCGAGCATTCGATCCGCGAGTTCGGGCTCATGCAGCCGATCGTGGTCCGCGAACTCGGCAACGACGAGTACGAACTCGTCATGGGCGAGCGCCGGCTGCGCGCCTCGCAGCAGGCGGAGCTCGAGGCGATCCCTGCGATCGTGCGGCAGACCGCCGACGAGTCGATGCTGCGGGACGCGTTGCTGGAGAACATCCACCGCGTGCAGCTGAACCCGCTCGAAGAGGCGGCGGCTTACCAGCAGCTGCTCGACGAGTTCGCGGTGACGCACGAGGAGCTGGCGAGCCGCATCGGCCGCAGCCGTCCGGTCATCACGAACACCATCCGGTTGCTCAAACTCCCCCTCGCCGTGCAGCGGCGGGTGGCGGCAGGCGTCCTGTCCGCCGGGCACGCGCGGGCGTTGCTGTCGCTGGAGGATCCGGAAAGCCAGGAGGAACTGGCGGCGCGGATCGTCGCGGAGGGCATGTCGGTGCGTGCCACCGAGGAAGCCGTCACGCTGAAGAAGAGCGAGAAGCCGGCCAAGCCGAAGGCCGCTCCCCGCAAGCCGATTCAGGCGCCCGGATTGCAGGAACTCGCGAACCGGCTGTCCGATCGGTTCGACACCCGGGTGAAGGTCGACCTCGGCCGGCGCAAGGGGCGCATCGTTCTCGAGTTCGGCTCGGTGGACGACCTCGAGCGGATCGTCGGGATCATCGACGCGAATTCCGGGGAAAAATCGGCGAATCAGGCCGACGAAACCGATTAGGGATCACCCAGGGTCGTTTCGTCACGGTGATGATTGCGGATCGAGGCGGCCATGGTCACCCGGAGTGGCCGCCGGAATCGACCGGCGCGGGGAGGGGCGGCAGACCGCCGCCCGCCCCCGTCCGCCTGGTTTTAGTTCGCGCGGGCGACGGCGCGCGCGACGAGGTCCGCGAAAACTGAACCGAGGGTGGTGCCGGCGGCTTCGACGGCCATCGGCACCGTCGAGGTTTCGGTGAGACCCGGCGAGAGGTTCACTTCGAGGAAGTGGACTCCCCCGTCCGGTGTGATCACCGCGTCGGTGCGTGAGATGTCGCGCAGCCCGAGCCACCGATGCGCGCCGACGGCGAGTTCGCCGACCGCCTTCGCGGCTTCGTCGGAAATCCGGGCCGGGGTGAAGAAGTCGGTAAGACCCGCGGTGTAGCGCGCGGTGTAGTCGTAGACGCCGCTCTCCGGCACGATCTCCACCGCAGGCAGGGCCTCGGCCCCGTTCTCCCCTTCGATGACCGTGACGGCCACTTCAACGCCGTCTACGAACCGTTCCGCGAGCACGGTGTCGCCATAGGCGAAGCAGCCGACCATCGCCGCGGGCAGCTCGGCCGCCTCCCGCACCACCTGCGTGCCGAGCGCGGACCCGCCCTGATCCGGCTTGAGGATCAGCGGCAGGCCGAGCCGCTCGACCATCGCGTCGAGCACCGACTGGGCGCCCAGCTCCCGGAAAGTGCTGTGCGGCAACACAACCCAGTCCGGTGTGGAGAACCCGGCCTGCTGCACGAAGGCCTTCGCGGTCGGCTTGTCCCAGGCGCGGCGGCAGCCCTGCGAATGGGTGCCGACGAACGGCACGTCGAGCATTTCCAGCACGGTCTGCACCGAGCCGTTCTCGCCCTCGCCGCCGTGCAGGGCGACGACAACCGCGTCCGGACGCTGCGTGCGCAGCCGCTCCAGCAGCCCGGCGTCGGTGTCCCACTCCTCCACCGTGAGGCCCTCGGCCCGCAGCGCGGCGGACAGCCTGCGCCCGGAGCGGAGCGAAACGTCGCGTTCGTGGGAAAGCCCGCCGGCGAGCACGGCAACGGTACGGTCGACCACCGTGGGAACTCCTTAGTGTTGCAGGGCCGGTCAGACCGTGTCCGGAGACGGGGTCTCGGGCCCCGGGATGGTGCGCGCCTTCACGCTACCGAAGGTGCGGCTGAGGTCCATTTCGGACTCGAGCACCGCGGCGAGGCGGCGCACGCCTTCCCGGATGCGCTCCGGCGTCGGGTAGCAGTACGACAACCGCATCTGGCGGGAGCCGAAACCGTCGGCGTAGAAACCGGTACCGGACGCGTACGCCACCCGAGCGGTGACCGCGCGCGGCAACATCGCTTTGGTGTCAACGCCTTCCGGCACGGTGACCCACACGTAGAAGCCGCCGTCGGGGTTGGTCCAGGAGCAGCCGGGCGGCAGATACTGTTGCAGCGCCGACAACATCGCGTCGCGGCGTTCCCGGTAGTTCTCCCGGAACTTCTTGATCTGGCCCTTCCAGTCGTGCGTCGCGAGATAGCGCGAGACGATCATCTGGTTGAAGGTCGGCGGGCACAGCGTCGCGGATTCCGCTGCCAGCACCAGCTTTTCGCGCACCGCGTGCGGCGCGAGCACCCAGCCGACGCGCAGCCCGGAGGCGAACGTCTTCGAGAACGAGCCGAGGTACACGACGTTGTCCGGGTCGAGCGAGCGCAGCGCCGGGTAGGCCTGGCCGTCGAAACCGAGCAGGCCGTACGGGTTGTCCTCGATGATCAGCACGCCGTGCTCGCGGCAGATCTCCACGATCTCCGGACGTCGTTCGACGGAAAGGGTAACGCCGGCCGGGTTGTGGAAATTCGGGATCGTGTAAAGGAATTTGACCCGCTGCCCGGCTTTTTCGGCCTGGCGCAAGGCTTCCCGCAACCCTTCGGGCACGAGACCGTGCTCGTCCATCGCGACGTGCACGACGTTCGCCTGGTACGCGGAAAACGATCCGAGCGCGCCGACGTACGACGGGCCTTCGGCGATCACGACGTCGCCGGGGTCGCAGAAGAGCCGGGTCACCATGTCGAGGCCCATCTGGGAACCGACGGTGACCACGACGTCGTCGGGGTGCGCCTTGATGCCCTCGAGAGCCATGATTTCGCAGATCTGGTCCCGCAGCGCCGGAACGCCGTGCGCGGACCCGTACTGCAGGGCGACGAGCCCCTCCTCGGCGATGATCTCGCCGACCTGGGCCGAGAGCGTGTCGAGCGGCAGCGCGGCGAGGTTCGGCATGCCGCCTGCCAGCGAGACGACCTCCGGCCGGCTTGCCACTGCGAAAAGCGCGCGGATCTCGGATGCGGTCATCCCCGCGGTACGTGCCGCGTACCGGTCGAGATGAGGGTCGAGATTGTGGCGGCCGGTCTGCGGCTTGGCTGGGCGGTTCTCGGTCATCGGACACCTGAGGGCTCGGTGGGTACCTGCTGGTAGATCCATCGAGTGTAACCGCGGCCTCTTCCGGCTCCCCGCTCTTCCGGCGCTTGTCACATCGGCCTATCCTCGGGGAGGTTCTTCCGGTGCCGCCTGCGCTTTTGCGGGCGTCGAGGCCGGAGTTGCGGGGTCCAGGGAGGTTTCAGGTGTCACGTCGCGTGGTGGGCGTCACCCTGGACAACCTCGAGCACCTGCCCAAAAGCTGCCGGCAGTGCGTGTACTGGGAGCTCGCGCCGCACCTGAAGGCGCAGGCCGAGGAGTACGGCTCCACCGAGGTCGAGAAGGAAGCCTGGGTGTCCAGCGTGCTGCTGGAATGGGGTTCCTGCGGCCGCATCGTCTACAGCGACACGCTGCCGGTCGGGTTCGTGCTCTACGCCCCGCCGAACGCGGTGCCCCGCTCGCTCGCTTTCCCGACGTCGCCGCCCAGCGCCGACGCCGTCCTGCTCACCGCGTTCCAGATCCTGCCGGAATTCCGCGGCGGCGGCCTCGGCCGGATGCTGGTGCAGGCCGTGGCGAAGGACCTGACCAAACGCGGCGTCCGCGCGATCGAATCCTTCGGCGACGCCATGCCCGACGACGAGGACCCGCTTGGCCAGCACTCGTGCGTGCTGCCCGCGGCGTTCCTGCAGAGCGTGGGCTTCAAAACGGTGCGCCCGCACCCGAAGTACCCGCGGCTGCGCCTGGAACTGCGCTCGGCGATCACCTGGAAGGAAGACGTCGAAGCGGCCCTGGAGCGGCTGCTCGGCCAGGTGACGATCACGACCGCGGAACCGAGCCTCGGCCGAGCCTGACTGTTCCTTATCGCTGCTGTTTCGGATCAGCCAGAATGACCTTGCTGGCACCCACCATGAACAACCCGCCCGGCTTGCTCTCTGCGATCCGTACTGCCCGGCTCCGCCGTTACTCTCAGTGCTGATCGAGCTGAGCGCCTGACTTCCCGCCGGACTTCCACCCTTGCTTGGGCAGCCTCAGCTGGCCCCTATCCGGAGCCGCCTGAACAGCATCGACCGAGGTCAGCCTGCGGCCAGTTCCCCGCCGGTCCGCTCGGGCCTTAGAGGTCGTCCGCCTCTGCCTGACGCGCCCCATACCACCTCAGGATCGCCCGGGAAACACCCACTCCCGGTACCTGTGCACAACTGTGGAAGAACCCCCGAGTTATCCACAGATTGCAGATAGAGGCCGTGGAAAAGCTGTGGATGGATAGAATGGATCTGGGGACGCCCCCCGGTGAGGGTGGGGGTTGCCCCCAGGTGTGGTGGCGGCTGGAGCGGCGCGGCGCAAGTTCTTGTGGCGCCGGTTAAGCGGTGGGGTGGCTCCGGTTGCGGGGCGCCGGAGGGCGCGGTTGGCGGTGTGTGGGGTGGTGGCTTGCCTCGTGGTGGGGCTTGGGGGTGCTGGGCCGCGGGCGGGGCGGGCTGTGGTGACTGTGGGTAGTTGTCGGCTGGGGTGCGGTCGGGTCAGCACGGGTAAACGGGGAGCGGTGGCTGGGCGCGCGGAGGGCTGAGAGGGGCGGCAGCCGGTTGGGGCGTGCTGGAGGTGGCCCTGGCGGGATTCGGCGATGAAAGTCCGGTGAAGGGCGTCTCAGGGGTCAAGAGGGTGTGGAAGGAAGGCCTAGGTCGACCGGAAGGAAGGCGGCCGGAGAGGGAGGGGGTTATTCGGCCTTCGCGAGTTCGTGGGCCAGGACGTCGGCGAAGGTGAAGGTGCCGGTGGGCTGGTCGCCCTCGCCCAGGAGGTAGAGGCGCTTCACCGCGATGAGGATGCCTTCGGCCACGACGTCCCGGAAGGCGGGGTCGCCAAGGCGGGCGGCGTCGTCCGGGTTGGTCAGGTAGCCGATTTCCACGCGGACGGCTGGGCAGCGCGTGCGGGTGAAGATTTCCCACGTCTTGTAGTGCGTGCGGCAGTCCAGCAACCCAGTGCGGGCGGCGACCTCGCGCTGGATGAAGCCGGCCAGCAGTTCGCCCACGGTGGACGTCGTGCCGTTGCCGGTGCCGAAGTGGAAGCTCGCGACGCCCTGCGCGCGCGGCGACGGGTTGCTGTCGCTGTGCAGCGACAGGAACAGGTCCGCGCCGGCGTCGTTGGCGAAACGGGCGCGTTCGAAGTCCGTCGGGCTGTGGTTCGGGCCTCGGCTGATCAAGGCTTCCATGCCAGTGGCCTGCATGCGGCCTTCGAGCCGGCGCGCCAGGTCCCAGGCGATGTCTGCTTCGCGCAGGCCCCCGGCGACGACACCGAGGTCCTCGCCGCCGTGGCCCGGGTCGATCACGATGCGCTTGCCGCGCAGGCGCGGGCCTGCCTGGCGCACCTGCTCCTGCTCGCGCAGGAAGACCGGGCGGCCGCCGCGGGCGCGCGGGGACGAGAGGCGGTGCAGTTCGCGGATGGTGGCCGGGCCGCAGATGCCGTCCGACGTCAGCCGCATGTCGCGTTGGAACGTGCGCAGGGCGCGCTCGGTCTGGGGGCCGAAGTAGCCGTCCGGGCGGCCCGCGTCGAAGCCCAGCTCGGTGAGCCGTTCCTGAAGAGTGAAAACGTCGTCGCCGTTCACCGGCGACGACAAAAGGTACTGGAGCGGGCGGCTCCCGAGGTGATAGCTGGCGCCCTTGAGCGCCTGGTACGTCGCCTGGCCCACTACGCCGTCGGTGATGAGCCCGCGGCGCTGCTGGAACGCGCGCACGGCCTGCTCCACCGCGACGTCGAACGTGTTGTACCGCTCGGTCCCCGCCACCGGCGGGAGCAGATCCATCCCGGCAAGGATCGACCTGATCTCGGCGACGTCGGGACCGGCGTCACCGCGGCGGAGTACCCGCATGCACTCCTCGCTCTTCCTCAGGCACCGAAACCGGCTCGATGCGAAACAGAAACCCGGGTAGGGGTGTACCCAGGCACCTATTGTGCCCTGTGAACTCTCGGTGAGTACGCAGGCCCGGTCGGTGCGCCGCCGGACGGGTGCGTCTTCCCCAGGCAGACACGCCAAGTGCACCTGCGGACACCCCTCCGCGCGGGTGTCCCCCGAACGTGCGAGAACCCGGGTCGGCGGGTCGAATCGCCGCAGGCCCGGGTTCTCAGCAGGTGGACCGGCTCAGAGCACGTCGGCGAGATCGGACAGCAGCGCGGCCTTCGGCTTCGCGCCCACGATCTGCTTCACCGGCTTGCCGCCCTGGAACAGGATCAGCGTCGGAATCGACATCACCTGGTAGTCACGCGCCGTGTTCGGGTTCTCGTCGATGTCGAGCTTCGCGACGGTGATCTTGTCGCCGTTTTCCTTCGCGATCTCCTCGAGCACCGGGGCGACCATCTTGCACGGGCCGCACCAGGTCGCCCAGAAGTCGACGAGAACGGGCTTCTCGCTGGTGAGGACGTCGTCCACGAACGACTTGTCGGTCACCTTCACGGGTTCGGACATCGCTTGCTCCTTCAACTCGGTGGGAAAGTCAGTGCTCGCCGGCGCCGTAGCCGCCGCCGACCAGTTCCGGTGCCTCGTGCGCCTCGGACTCGCCGTGCTCCGCGAGCCATCGTTCCGCGTCGATCGCCGCGCTGCAGCCGGAGCCGGCCGCGGTGATCGCCTGCCGGTAGGTGCGGTCCACCAAGTCGCCCGCGGCGAACACGCCGGGCACGTTCGTGTAGGACGTGCGGCCCTGGGTCAGCACGTAGCCGTCCTCGTCCACGTCCACCTGGCCGCGCACCAGTTCGCTGCGCGGGTCGTGGCCGATCGCGACGAAGAACCCGGTCACGTCGAGCGTCTTCTCGTCGCCGGACTGCGTGTCGCGCACCTTCAGGCCGGACACCGTCCCGTCGCCCTCGACGCCGGTGATCTGCGAGTTCAGCTGCCACTTGATCTTCTCGTTCGCGCGAGCGCGCTCGAGCATGATCTTCGACGCCCGGAACTCGTCGCGGCGGTGCACGATCGTCACGGACTTGGCGAACTTCGTCAGGAAGGTCGCCTCCTCCATCGCCGAGTCGCCGCCGCCCGCGACCGCGATGTCGTGGTCGCGGAAGAAGAAACCGTCGCAAGTCGCACAGGCGGACACGCCGCGGCCGAGCAGCTCCTGCTCGCCCGGCACCTTCAGGTACCGCGCGGCGGCGCCCATGGCCAGCACCACAGCGCGGGCGGCGTAGCGCTTGCCGTTCGCGACGACGTACTTCACGTCGCCGGTCAGCTCGAGCGACTCGACGTCCTCCGCGCGCAGTTCGGCGCCGAAACGCTCGGCCTGCTTGCGCATCTCCTCCATCAGGTCCGGACCCTGGATCCCGTCGCGGAAGCCCGGGAAGTTCTCGACCTCGGTGGTCGTCATCAGCGCGCCGCCGAACTGGGTGCCCTCGAACACCAGCGGTTCGAGCTGTGCGCGCGCCGCGTAGACCGCTGCGGTGTAACCGGCAGGACCCGACCCGACGACGATCAGGTTCCTGATTTCCTCGGCAGCCACCCGTCAACCCTCCGCTCGTCATGACCTGTGCTCCAGGCTCAACACGATCGTAGGTGGAGGTGTTCCCGGCGGTGACGCCCGCTACGTCCGGGCCGCTACTTCTTGCCGACCACCTTGTCGAACAGCTTGTCCGCGTTGCCCGGACCGCAGTCCGCGCCGAACGCGACCAGCCGGAACTGCGCGAGCTTGCCGGTGGTGTAAATCGCCACCACGCCCGGCTTGCCCCCGACGGTCACCGGCCGTACGCCTTCCGGCCGCACGTTCGGATCCATGCCGGCCGCGGTGACGCATGCGTCGAACCGCTTCGAGTCCTGCAGCGGGCCGTAGTTCCGCACGCCGAGACCGCCGCCCAGCAGCGATTCCGCCCCGCTGCCGTCGCTGCCGACGGACGGGCCGCCCACCGCGGACGGTGCGGGCGCGGCGACGCCGGACGTGTCCGTCTTGGTCGTACCGGGAACGGTCAGCGTGATGGCCACCGCGGCGGCCGCGGCGGCGGTCAGGATCCCGGCACCCCAGCCGAGCTGCCGGTTCCGCCGTTTCCGCGCGGCCGACAGGTCCACCACCGGCGCGACCGGCTGCTCAGCGGGCTCCGGTGCGGCCGCCGGAAACGTGGCCTCCTGCCGGGCCGCCGACTCCGCGGCGAGCGCGGCGTCGAGCCTTGCCGCGAACTCGGCGGGCATCGGCGGGGCCGGTTCCGCGGCGAGCGCGGACAGGTCGGCGGTGGTCGCTTCGAGGGCCTCGAGAATCGCGCGCGCCTCCGGATCCGCGTTCACCCGCGGCCAGAGCTGTGCTGCCTCCTGGTCGTCGAGGACCCCGGCGTGGAGGTCGGCGAGCAGGTCGACAGACCAGGGCGGCCCGATGGTTCCGCCTGCCCCCCGGCTCTCGTCCGTCATCGTCCCTCCCCGTTCCCCGGCGAGCGCTGGGCTCGCCCGGCACTCCGGGACCCCTCCGAAGTGGCGTGCTTGCGTTTGCTTTCGTTAGTTGGGACGTCGCCACCCCCGTCCGGGTTCCGCAGATGCCCGAGAACCTTCGCGAGTTTTCCCCGCCCGCGCGCGCAGCGGCTCTTGACCGTGCCCTCGGCGATGCCGAGCATTTTCGCCGTCTCCGCCACGGAATAGCCCTCGACGTCGACGAGCAGGATCGGCGCGCGCTGGTCCTCGGGCAGCTCGTCGAGCGCCTTGCGGACCAGCAGGCTGGTTTCCTTCTCCGCCATCGAATCGCCGGGCGCGGCCGGTTCGTTGAACTCCCCGGTCTCCGGAAGCGGAACGGTCGGGCGGGCCTGCCTTCGCCGGATCCGGTCGAGGCACGCGTTCACCACGATCCGGTGCAGCCAGGTCGTGACCTGCGATTCCGCGCGGAACTTGCCCGCCGCGCGGAAGGCCGAGATGAACGCCTCCTGCAGCGCGTCCGACGCCTCTTCCGGATCGCGCAGCGTGCGCAGCGCCACCGCCCACATGCGGTCTCGATGCCGCCGGACCAGTTCACTGAACGCATGCGGATCGCCCGCGGCGTGCGCCGCGATCAGATCCGCATCCGTGGGAGCTGCAGCCGTCACCCGGCAGAGCCTACTGAGTCGCCCGCTGAGTCGTGCTCGCAGCTCACGCCGCAGGCAGGAAGCTCAGTTCTCCGATCTGGCTCACGAAGCCGTCGCCGCCGTTGTCGCCCAGCTGGGTGATCCAGACGATGAAGTACTGGCTTTGCGTCGGCTGCTGCAGCGTGATCGTGGTGTCCGGCCCGTTCAGGTCGCCGCCTCCGACCACCTTGGTGTCGTCGAGCTGCGGGTTCTTGCTGTCCGCCGACCGGATCTCGACCTTCGTGCCCGGACTGTTCGCGCTGATCTTCACCTGCGCGAGGTTCACCGGGTTGTCGAACTGGACCGCGATCCCGACGCCGGGCTTCAGCGCGGGCAGCTGCTGCTGGTACTGGTCGGTCTTCCAGACCGTTCCCGGATCGCCGTCGATCGTGTTCTTCGCCCGGCCCGGGTTGTCGCCGGAGCCCTGCGGGTTGTAGAGCGACGCCGACTTCGGGGCCACCGGGTCGCCGATCTTCGGCGCCGCGGGCGGCTGGTTCGCCGGCGGCGGGGCCTGGTTGCCCGGTTTCGCCGGAGCGCTGCTCGGCGGCGCCGCGACGTTGATCGCCGGACCGGTGGGCTTGCCGTCGCCCTGGAACAGGTTGATCAGCATCAGCCCGCCCCACGCGAGGATCACCACGGTGGCGACCACCAGCACGGTGACGCCGAAGGCCAGCTTCCGCCGCCGCGCGACGTCCTTCACCGGCTTCTTCGTGGTCCAGATCGTGCCGTCGGTCTCGGCGGCCGCCTCGTTCTTGCCGACCGCGTTGATCAGCTGGGTGCGTTCCTCCTGCTCGGCGACCTGGCCGAGCACGCGCAGGATGGCCGAGCTGGTGCGGATCCCGCCGCTGCCGCCGTCCTCGATCGTGCGCACGGCCAGCGAAGACAGCTCCGGCGGCACCGCGGGCACCAGCGACCGCGGCGGCACCACGTGCCCCTGCGGCGTGAGCGGGGCCGCGGGGATCGCGGGCGGCCCGCCCGGCAGCGCCCAGCGTCCGGTGAGCAGCAGATACAACACCGCGCCGAGCGCCTTGACGTCGTCGCGGAGAGTGGCTTCCGGCAGCGGGCCGGGGAAGGCGAGCTTGAGCGCGCCGCCCGGCGTGAGCCGCAGCCGCTGCGGGTGGTCGAGGCCGAGGACGAGGCCGTTCTGGTGGGCGTGGTCGACCGCTTCGGCGAGCGCCTGCACCATCCGCGCGGCCGCGGCGGGGGCCACCGGGCGCTGCGCGACCAGGTCCACCAGGTCGCTGCCCTTGGTCCACTCCGCCACCACGACGCCGAGCAAGCCCTCGCTCGAGGTGACGCCGCTGCCGAGGCTGAGCACGTCCAGCACGCGTGCGACGCCGCCGTGCCCGAACTTCGACGCGTGCGCGGCCCGTTCCAGCGTGCGCCGGGCCTGCCGGGCCGCCTCCGGATCCGCCGGATCGCCGACCAGCAAGGTCAGCGCGACGTCCCGCTTGAGCTGTCCGTCGCGTGCCCGCCACAGGTGCGCGGCGGCTCGTTCGTCCACCCCGAACTGGGCAAGCAGGCGATACCGGCCGTCCCCTACGACGCGTCCGGGCGCGAGCGATCCGCCCCGGGCGCGAATGCCCGCGGCGTCCCCCGCCTGCTCGCTTCGTCTCGTGTCCACGCTCTCTCCCGCTTCGCTCCCGGCACCGAGGGTACCCGGATCATCGGTCAGGGAAGCGTCGTGAGTCGTGAATCAATCGTTACCCGCGCTTGATCAATCGGGTGAACCTCGATGTTACGGGCTTCAGCTCCTCGACCTTCAGCGCCATGAGCACCCCGAACGAGACCGCGATCCCGACGATTCCCTGCAGGATGAGCTTGATCCAGGCGTGCGGAACCGGGCTGAGCGACGAGGGCACTATCAGCCCCACGACCCACGCGGCGCCGACCCCGAGGACACTCGCCACAACGGTGAACAGGATCACCCCGATCACCCGCTTGCTGCGCAGGTTGCCGAGCGTCACCCACAGCCACACCTGGCCGAGCATCGCGCCGATCACATAGGTCAGCGCGTTGACCATCATCACGCCGAGCACGATGTTCTCCGCGTTCAGCAGCACCGGGCACAGGAACAGCAGCGGCACCTTGACCACGGTCATCACGATCATGATCAACGTCGGCGTGCGGGCGTCCTTCATCGCGTAGAACACCCGCATCTGGAGCATCACCAGCGCGTACGGCAGCAGCGCGAACGCCGTGATCGCCAGCGCCTGGCCCATCCGCTCGGCGTTCGCGATCGGCCCCTTGCCCATCGCGAACAGCGCGACGCCCATCGAGGTGCCGACGATCGTCATCACCGCGGAGATCGGCACGAGCGTGACGGTGGAGATCCGCGACGCGTAGGACAGGTCGCTGACCAGCTTCTTCGTGTCGCCGTCGGCGGCCGCGCGGCTCATCCGCGGCATGATCGCGGTCAGCAGCGAGACGCCGAGCACGCCGTAGGGCAATTGGAACAGCAGCCACGCGTAGTTGTAGGCGGTGACGCCGCCGGAGGTGCCCTTGGTGAGCACCCGGGTGGTGATCGTGAGGCCGACCTGGCTCACCGCCACGTAGCCGACGACCCACAGGGCCAGCCCGCCGAACTCCTTCATCCGGCTGTCCAGGCCCCAGCGCCAGCGCGGGCGGAAGCCCGACCGCAGCAGCGGCGGGATCAGCATGAGCGCCTGCGCGGCGATGCCGCCGGTGACGCCGAGGCCGAGGGTGAGCACCTTCGGATCGGTGATCGACGGGTGGTCGGTGTCGATCGAACCGGGCATCAGCCACACCACGAGGATGGTGAAGATGACCACCAGGTTGTTGATCACCGGGGCCCACGCGGTCGGCCCGAACACGTGCTTGGCGTTCAGCATCGCCGAGACCAGCGCGAACACGCCGTAGAAGAAGATCTCCGGCAGCAGCAGATAGGCGAACGCGGTGGTCAGGCCCGCGCTCGCCTCGCCGGACGAATCGATGTACAGCGAGGTGAACGCCGGCGCCGCGACCACCGCGATCACGGTGCCGATGAACAGCACAGTGACGCCGGTGGTCAGCAGCCGCTGCGCATAGGCCTGGCCGTGGTCCGGATCGTCCTGCGAACGCACCAGCAGCGGCACCACCACACTGGTGAGCACGCCGCCGAGCAGCAGTTCGAAGATGATGTTCGGCATCGTGTTCGCGACGTTGAACGAGTCGGTCGCGATGCCCGAGCCGATCGCCGCGACCAGCAGCACCTTCCACAGGAAGCCGGTGATGCGGCTGATCAGCGACGCGATCGCCATCCGGCCGGACGCCTTGGCGACCGAAGGGCCCTCGTCCTTCGGCTGCTGCGGAGCCTCGGTCGGACGCGCGAGCGGCGCGTCCTTGATCCGCGGCATGACCTGGGTGGCCAGCGCGTCGTACGGGCGCAGCACGTCCGGGTCGGCGGTCGGCCACCGCGAGGGAGCCGCCAGCGGGACGCCCGCGGTGCGCGGGATGAACCGGGTGGCGTCCGGGTCCCGCATCGCTTCTTCCTGCCACGGCCGGACCGGCGCGCCGGGACGCGGGCTGCGGCCCCGGTGCACCGGCGGCGGTGGCGGACCCGGCGCGTTCGCGGGCGGCGGCGTCGGCTGCGGAAGCTGGCCGCGGGCGGGCGGCTGGTTCGACGGCGGGAGCGGCTGCGGACCCGACGGCGGGAGTTGCTGGGGTCCGGACGGCGGCCCGGACGGCCGCGGCGGGGGCGGCCTGCGCACCGGCGGCATCGCGGCCCTGGTCGGGGCCGGGCGCTGGCCGTTCGGAGGAGGCGGCGGCGGGACACGGCGCGGCGCGCGGTCCCGGGGCTCACGGGGGTCGCGCGGTTCGCCGCCGCGCGGGTCGATCCGGCGCGGCTGAGCCCGGTCGGACGGCGCCCGGTCAGCGGGCGGACGCTCGTCGGGCAGGGGCATCCGGCGGGTGCCGTTGGGCGGCGGCTGCCTGCGGTCGGCGGGCGGCGGCGGAGGGGGCGGCTGGCGACGGGCGTCCCGGACCGCGCGGCGAGGAGGCTGGTCGTCCCGCCTCGGCGGCGCGCCGTCCCGCCGAGGACGACCCGCACGCTCGGGTGGTTGACCCGGCTCTTTGTCCAACGCGTGCCCAATCCTCGGCGGTCCCCTGGCCCCTGCCATTGTGGCAGCGCCGACCCAGGGTAATCGGGAACGGGCGCGAGCACCCGGCCCCTTCGGCTGTCAGGGCGTGCCGCCTCGGCTTTCCTTGATCCGCCGGTAGATCCGCCGGGACGCCAGCAGCAACAGCGCGCAACCAGCGGCGACGGTGACGATGATGGTGATCGGGCCGTATTCGGTCGAGGTCAGCTCGAACCGGGCGGTCGCGCCGAGATCCGTGCCCGATGGGGTGGTCAACGACACATCGACCGACAGGTGCCCGGCCCGCAGCGCCTCGATCTGCACGTATCGGGTCTGCCCGCCCTTCGCCGGGAAGAGCAGGTCCTTGGCCTTCTCGGGCCGGATGCCCATGCTGTTCTTGAGCGCGATCTGCGCGGTGACGCCGACCGGCAGGTCGTTGTGCACGTACACCGGCAGCGGCGAGGATCCGGACGCGAGCGCAAACGTTTGCTTCGGCTGTTCCACGGTCACCTGATCGCGGATCGCGGCGAGTTCGGCGGTCGCGTTCGCCGAGGCGGACGAGGACGACGACGAGCCGAACGCGGTCGAACTGCCGCGGACCAGCGCGTCGCGCACCGGCCCGACGATCGCCCCCGGCTCGATCCGGTTCCTGGGGTCCACCTGCATCGCCGACAGCAGGCCCGCGCTGTCCTGGTCGAGACTGGACAGCTGGTCGGCGACCGCGGCGCCGCCGTCCGAACGGGTGCCGGAGACCAGCGAAGCGCTGCCTTCGGGGGTGCTGCTCAGGAGGTCGGTGAGCGTCGACCCGGCCGTCACGCCCGCGTTGGTGAGCTTGCCGAGCCCGGACAGGAAGGCGTTCAGCTCGTCGGTGGTGGCGTCCCAGCGCCGGGGCGGGGCGATGAGCATCGGCCCGCCGGTCGAGCCATCGGTACGGCCGAGCCCGGCCTCGAACGCGATCGCGGCGAGCCCGTTCTGCGTGGAGACCGCGCGCTGCGACGCTCCGCTGAAGGTGGTCGGCGTCTGCGGGCTCGGCGCGAATCCGGTGAGGCCGGCGGTGGCCATCGAGTTGGTCGGCTGCGCGCGCAGGCCGTCGGAAAGCGTCGCCGCGCCGGTGACGGTTTCGTCGTCACCGCCGGCCTTCAGCTTCGCGCTGTCGGTGAGGACGGTCTGGAAGCCGCCGGCCGAAATCGCCGCCAGCGCCTTGTCGTCCGGCGTTCCGCCTGGCCACAGCACGCCGGTTTGCGATTCGACGCCGAGCACCTGGCGGATCGTCGCGGTGCCGTTCAGCGCCGTGGTCATCAGACCGGCGTCGGGATTGCCGTCGGCGCCGCGGATCTTGCCCAGGGTGGCGAGGTCGGCGTCGGCGAACGGCAGCGGGATCACGCAGCGGCCGGTGACCAGCGCCCGTAGTGACGCCAGCCAGTTCGACGCGGCGTCCGCGCCTTTGCCCGTCACCCCGCCGTTGACCCGGTAGCCGCCACGCATCGCGTCGACGGTGCGCAGCAGGTCGGGATCGAGGGCGAAGCAGAGCGAACCGCCGATCTTCTGGTTGTTCTCCTGCGCCGCCCGTGCCGCCGAGACCAGCGAATACAGCCGTCCGCCCGGGCTCAGCTCGTCGGCGAGCGAATCGTCGGTGAGCGTCATCGGCACGCCGAACGGCGCGGACTGGATGTGCGGGGTGCTGTCGGTGATCGGCCACAGCACGGCCAGCTTCGAATGCCGCTGCGCCGCCTGGTTGTTCGCGTGACCCGGCGTCGAGAGCACCGGCATGAGCAAGCTCACCGCGGCGAGCCGGGCCGGGCCGCCGTACTCCGGCGTGCCGTTCACGTTCACCAGCAGCGGGTACACCCCCGGCCGCAGCGCGGCGCCGCGCGGGCCGGTGAGCGGCACCGTGATGTTCAGCTGGGCGCTCTGCCCCGGCTCCAGGTCCTCGGCGAGCAGCGAGAAGTCGGTCAGCGGGGTGTCCTGCACCGGGTTCCCGGCGAGCACCGAGTCCATCGCGCGCGGGCTGGCCAGCCGTTCGCCGATCTGCAGCCGGGCCATCGGCTTGACGATCCGCCGGGATCCGGTGTTGGTCACCGTCCCGGTCACCGTGATCGCCTGGTCCGAGCTGGTGATCAGGCGCGGGGCCAGCTGCCCCAGGTCGAGCCGCAGCCGGGCGGGTTCCGGCGACGGACTCTCCTGCGCGCCCGCCGGCGCACCGAACAACGCGGTGGCGGCGACGATCAGCAAGGACAGCAAGAAGGCGGCGGGCCGCTTCACTCGGGTGCTCCCTCTCAGCCGCGCTCGTCGGGCGCGAAAAGTTCTGCTGCCCCGCGAACCAGCTTGCGCTCGTCCGCGTAGGCGAGGGTGGTCTCCAGCTCGGCCAGCGGAACCCAGGCGACCTCGGTCACCTCGACGTCCTCGTCCGACAGTTCGCCGCCGGTGGCCTCGAGCAGGAAATGGTGCACGGTCTTGTGCACCCGGCGCTGCTGCGCGACGAACCAGTAGTCGATGGTGCCCAGCGGGTGCAGCACGCGCGCGGAGATGCCGGTTTCCTCCTTCACCTCGCGCACCGCGGTCTGCTCCACCGTCTCCCCGTCCTCGATGTGGCCCTTCGGCAACGACCACAGCAGTCTGCCGTGTCGGTCGAGCCGCCCGATCAGCACCGCGCGTTCCCGCTCCGGGTCGACGACCAGTCCGCCGGCCGAGGTCTCGTCGACCGTGGTCAGCCGCCTGCCGCGGTGGCGCCGTCGCCGCCGGCGCGGCGTCGGCGGTCCGGCGCGACCGGCAGATCCAGACATGCTGCGATGCTAGAGCAAACGGCCGCCCGGGTACTCTGGCTCTCCGTGTCCGTGTCCGGCGGCGTCCGCGGTGGTGGCGCCATTTTCGTGGTGGGATTCGAGTGAACAACCTGGTCGCCCAGCAGAACGCGGTGACGGAACTGATGCGAGTGTCCCCGCTTGCCGACGAGCTGGCCGAGCGCTTCGCGCGCGCCGGCCACAGCTTGTACCTGGTCGGCGGCAGCGTGCGCGACGCGCTGCTCGGCAGGCTGTCGAGCGATCTCGACTTCACCACCGACGCGCGCCCGGACCGGGTGCTGCAGATCGTGAGCGAATGGGGCGACGCGGTCTGGGACGTCGGCATCGCGTTCGGCACCGTCGGCGTCACCAAAAACGGCACGACGTTGGAGATCACCACGTTCCGCGCGGACAGCTACGACCGCGTCGGCCGCAACCCCGAGGTCACCTTCGGCGACACCATCGAGGGCGATCTGCTGCGCCGCGACTTCACGGTCAACGCGATGGCGATCGACCTGGTCGGGAAGACGTTCATCGACCCGCACGACGGGATGGACGCGCTGCGGCTGAAGGTGCTCGACACCCCGGCGCTGCCGCAGGAGTCGTTCGCCGACGACCCGCTGCGGATGATGCGCGCCGCCCGCTTCTCCTCGCAGCTCGGCTTCACCGCCGCGCCGCGCGTGGTCGAGGCGATGACGTCGATGGCCGAGGAGATCGACCGGATCACCGCCGAGCGGGTGCAGACCGAGCTGTCGAAGCTGATGCTCGCCGCGGATCCGCGGCCGGGTCTTGAGCTGCTGGTGGACACCGGGCTGGCCGAGCGCGTGCTGCCCGAACTGCCCGGCATGCGGCTGGCGATCGACGAGCACCACCAGCACAAGGACGTCTACCAGCATTCGCTCACCGTGCTCGCGCAGGCGATCGCGCTGGAGAAATCGCACGAGCCGACGAGCGAGCCGGACCTCGTGCTGCGGCTGGCCGCGCTGCTGCACGACATCGGCAAGCCGGCCACCCGCGAGTTCGCCCCCGGCGGCGGCGTGAGCTTCCACCACCACGAGGTGGTCGGCGCGCGGATGGCCCGCAAACGTTTGCGGGCGCTGAAGTACTCGAAGGAAATCGTCGAGCAGGTCTCCCAGCTCGTGTTCCTCCACCTGCGGTTTCACGGGTACGGCGGCGGCGAGTGGACCGATTCGGCGGTCCGCCGCTACGTCACCGACGCCGGCGACCTGCTGACCCGGCTGCACAAGCTCGTCCGCGCCGATTCGACCACGCGCAACAAGCGCAAGGCGGCCGCGCTGCAGGCGACGTACGACGACCTCGAGGCCCGCATCGAGCGGATCAAGGAGCAGGAGGACCTCGACCGTGTCCGCCCCGATCTCGACGGCAACGAGATCATGCGCCTGCTCGGCCTCCCGCCAGGCCCGCAGGTCGGGCAGGCCTGGAAGTTCCTCAAGGAGCTGCGGCTGGACCGCGGTCCGCTGGAGCACGACGAGGCGGTCGCCGAGCTCAAGAAATGGGCCAAGGCGGAGGGGCTCGGTTCGGGCGAATAGTCCCAAGAAGTGAATTCGGGATCGCGGGTTCGCCACGATCCCCCATTGGCCTCTGGATCATCGACCGGGCAGCCGAGATACTCCCTTTTTCGAATCGAACAGGGGGATCGATGACGCGGCAGCACGACGGGGATCGGCGCGGTGCCAGCTTTCTCGTCATGTTGCTGCGTCGCGGCACGCCCGCGCTGGCCACGGCGACGACCGGGCTGACCGACGAGATCGCCGATCCGACCCCGGTGCGCGCGCTGCAGCGGATCTCGCGGATGGCCGGTCCGGTCGACGAACGCAACCGCGACGGTTTGCTGTTGCGGGCGGCCCGGTACGTCGTGCTGGTCCCGCTCGTCTACCGGTTGCTGGTGGTGCCAGCGACGTTCATCTCGTACGCGGTCAAGCACGGATCGCCCGGGCTGGCGTCGGTCGCGATCGTCACCGTCTGCTCGGTCGCGCTGAGTGCGTTCGGCCTGTTCTGGATGATGCGCCGGGCCCCGTTCCGCAGCGATTTCGCGGGGCGGCTGCTGCTGGTCGACCTCGTGGCCACGCTCACCTTCGAGCTGTTCATGGGCGCGACGGTGTCGCCCGCGGTGTTCCACGACGCAGTCGGTGTCGCGGACAAACACCTGCTCGGCAGCGTCGCCCTGCTCACGCTCGCCGTCGGCATCCCGTCCGGGATCGGGCTGGCGGTGCTCAGCCTGCCGGTGCGGCTGCTGTCGGACCTGCTCAACCACGGCACGTTCGATTTCGAGCAGGCCGCGTCGCTGTACCCGACGATGTTCGGCGTCCTGTTCACCGCGGTCGGCGCGCTGATCCTGCTCGGGCTCGGGATCCGGCTCGCGCTGGCGTACGGGATCCGCAACGGGCGGCTCGCCGAACGCGCGCGGCAGCACCGGATGCTGCACGACACGGTGCTGCAGACCCTGGAGGCGATCGCGCTCGGCGGTCCCGGCGATTCGGATCAACGGCTGGTCGAGGTGCAGCGGCTGGCCCGCGCGCAGGCGATCGAGCTGCGGCAGACGATCGAGACCGCCGCCGCGCAGCGGGCCGAGGAGGGCGCACGGCCGCTCGGCGAGAAGCTCGCGGCGCTCGCGGCGGAGATGGCACGCGACGGGCTGCGCGCGCAGCTGGTGATCGCTGAGCTGGACAACGACACGCTGTCGGAGGTCCGGCAGATCGCGATCCGCGACGCGGTGCGGGAAGCCATGCGCAACACGATGAAGCACGCGGAGACGGACAAGGTCGTGGTGCGCGTGGAGGAACGCAACGGCGGGATCGCCGTGATCACGCGGGATCACGGCACCGGGTTCAGTCCGCAGGACCGGCCGGCCGGGTTCGGGATCAGCGAGTCGATCACCGCGCGGTTGTCCGAGGTCGGCGGGACTTCGCTGGTCGAATCGAGTCCGGGCAGCGGAACGAGGGTGACGTTGTGGGTGCCGCTGTGAGCGGAGTGGCCGGTGCGCTGGCGGCGTATCGGGACGGCGATGTCGAGCGAGCGGGTGCGCTTGCTGCTGCGGCTAAAACTCCGTTGGGCGCAGAGCTGGCGACGTATCTCGCGGCGGGGCCGAGTGGTCCGGTGTACGACCAGCCCGCTGCGTTCACGGCGTTCATTCGCGGAGGCGGGAACGTCGAGTTGTACCGGCGGTTGAGCGAAGAGCTGGCCGCGCGGTACGACTCCTGGCGTCCAGCGGCGTTGCTGGATCTGGGGTGCGGCGACGGGTTGGCGATCGAGCCGGCGCTGGCGCGGGCCTCGTTCCGGCCGGAGCGGATCGACCTCGTGGAGCCGTCGGAGGCGCTGCTCGCGGACGTCGAAGTCCCTGGTGCACGCCGATTTTCGTTGACCGCACAGGACTTTCTCGCCGCGGATGGTTCCACGTGGAACCTCACGCAGTCGACGTTTGCGCTGCAGTCGATCGAGCCTGCCGCCCGCGCTGAGGTGCTGAGCGCGTTGCGGCCGCGGACGGAACGGTTGGTGCTGGCCGAATTCGACGTGCCAGACACCGCTGACCTGGAGTCGCTCGCGCAGCGGTACGAACGCGGCGTCGCCGAGTACGGCGAGCAGGCTTCCCTGGTGGCACAAGGATTTCTGCTGCCCGTCCTGCTCGGCGTCGCCGCCGGGAAGGCGCGGACGAACTGGGAACATCCGGCCGCGCAGTGGACCCGGCAGCTCGAAGCCGCCGGGTTCGCCGACGTGACCGTGGAACCGCTCGCGGACTACTGGTGGTCGCCCGCCGTGCTGATCACGGCTTCAGAGCCGGGATAGCGTTCCCTGCTCCAAGTGCTGCGCGATCGGCCGCGGCAGCAGGTACGCCGTAGCTCCGCCGGGCTGCTGGCCCCACGGTGTGGTGACGCCGGTCAGCACCCGGATCGTGCGCTGCACGCGGTACTCGTGCCGGTCGCGTTCGCGGTCCGGCGTCAGCGAGGTTTCGAGGAACCGCACCGAATTCGCGTGCACCAGGTTCCCGGCCTCGGGACCGAACCGGACGATCGTCGTACCGGCGGGCAGCGCGACGATCCGCTTGCCGCGGAAGAACGACAGCGGCGGCTCGCCGCGCATCGGCAGGATCGGCCAGTCCGCGGGCTGATCGGATTCCTCCGGGGCCTGCGGCGGCAACATCAGCAGCGTGCCGAGGAGGAACCGGGACGCGTCGGCGAGGTTGGCGAACGCCACCGGCTCCACCGCCGGCGGACGCGACACCTCCCAGCCGTTTTCCGCGCGGCGCAACGTCCACACGCCCTCGGCGGGCACCTCGTCCGCGCCGATCCGGTACGCCGACGCCGGCACGCCGTGCTCGACGAGCCGTTGCTGCAACAGCGCCAAAGTCTCGGCCCCGCGCAGTGCATGGGTCTGCTCGCCGCGGACCGCGCGGGCGAGCGAGCTGTCGTCCGGAAGATCGGCCTCGGTACGTCCCGGGCGCGGTTTGCCGAGCACGTCGGCCTCGGCGGTCGCGCGGACCAGATCGCGCACGATCGGCGGCCGGAACCCGGCGGCGCGGATGTGCTCGACCAGCTCCGGCTCCGGCGGAACGCCGTATTTGCGCAGGTAGTGCGGCACGGCGGCGGGCCAGATCCAGGTGCCGTCGGTGTGGAACGCCTGCGGCACGTCCGGGGGCGCGCCGGGCGCGAAGATGTCCGGCTGCGGCACCGGGCGGTGCAGCACGACCGGCGAGCGGAAGAGGTAGTCGAGCACGCCGCGGACCTGGTCCGGCGGCACCGGCGGACGGTTCACCACGGGCCGTTCGCCCTCGTTGTGCGCGTCGACCGGCCGCGCCTGGCGGAATCCGACGGTCAGCGGCAGCCCGGCCTTCGCGCCGAGCCAGTCCGGAAGGTGCTTGTCCGGCCTCGGGAAACGGGTCAGCTCGACGAGGTAGGACTCGCGGGCGGGCTCGCCGCCGTCGTTGGGCGGCAGCCGCCAGTCCGGCTCCTGGTCGGCGTCGAAGTCGAAATCGAACTGCGAATCGGCGTCGAGCGTGAAGGTGCCTTGGAACCAGGTGCCGCTTTCCGGCTGGTACATCGCCGCGCGCAGCTGGGTGAACAGCGTGCTCAGCTGCGGCGTGCCGGGCAGCGACACCGAAACCGGGCCGTTCTCGTCGCCGACCGCGCGGACCTCCAGCTCGGAGTAGTCGCCGACCTGCCGGAACTGCGCCGCGACCCGCGACCATCCGCCGGGCACCTGGCGCAGCGTGCGGCCGATCCCGCGCAGGATCCGCGTCTGGTCGCCGCCTTCGGTCTCGGCCTTCGGCTCGCCGTAGTCGTGCCGGGTCAGCCACAGCCCGGTGAGCTGCTTGCCCGGGACGGTCACCGAGAAATCGGTGAGCCCGAGCTGCGCGGCGCGCGCCGGATCGTTCCGCGTCCAGCGCAGGGTCAGATTCGCCTGATCGCCCGGCGCGACCTCGAACAGCTCGTCGTCGTATTCGACGTAGGTGCGCAGGTCGAACGTCGCGGGCACCTCGTTCGCGAGTACGACTCTGGCCGGCTTGCCCTCGTGCTCGCGGTCGAAGCCTTCGGGCGCTTCCTCGTCACCGATGACGGTCAGCAGCAGCGTGCCGTCGGTGGTGGAGCGTTGTGCCGCGAAAGTGCGATCGTCGAGCGTCGCGTACAGGCCGTCTGGGCGTTCTCCCGATTCCACCCGGTACCGCACGTCTGGTTCCTCCCCGAAGTCCCCCGTGTAGCCGCAACGAACCTATCTGACCGTGTCACGACCCGACCATCGGTCACCGGAGACGGGAGAATATGCGCCCACAAATACCTGCTCGGGTGACCGATCAGTGCCGTGGGTAGCGCTGAACCCAAGCGTCGCCGAGTGCGTTCCGCGCCGAATGGCGGTCGAAATGCCACAGCGCGTCGGTGGCCACCTGTTCGATCAGGTGGTGCAGTTCGAGCTGCTCGACCCACTTTCGGGGCAGCCCGGGAACGCCCACCCGCGCGCCGAGCAGCGCACCGGTCAACGCGCCGGTGAGCGCGCTGCGGCCGGAGTGGTTCACCGCGCGCAGCATCGCCTGCTCCGGGTAGTTCTCGAAGCCGGACAGCGCGGCGAACGAACGGCCGAGGACGGACAGCGTGCTGTGTCCGTCGCCGATCAGCTCCGGCATTCGCAGGTCAGGCAGGCCGTGCTCGCCGAAGAACGGCACCGCCTCGGCGACCAGGTCGCGCACTGGTCCCCACTCCGGGCCGTCGTGCTCCTCGAGGACCTCGCGGGACAGGTTCCACACCGGATAGCTGAACGAATCTTTCGTGAGCGCCTTTTCGAACACCCACGCCAGGTACGTAGAGGCAGCCACGTCGTCCGGCTGGTGCGTCACGCCGGCCAGATCGCGCACGACCTGGCCGATGCCGCCGCTGAACCCGGTGCCCGGACCGGCCGCGGTCAGCACCGCGGGCAGCGAACCGACCAGCGCGGCCGGGCCGGACAGCGGCGCGGCTTGCGGATCGCCGGTGACCAGCGCGTGGTACGCGTTGAGCTCGGCGTCGTCGATGGCGCGGCGGGCGTGCAGTTCGGGCACCTTGACGAGGAAACCGTCGGCGTTCTGGATCGCCGCGCCCTGCGTGTGCAGCCAGCGGCCCAGCGCTCCGCGCACCACGCCGGGGAACAGCTTCTCGACGTCGCGCGATTCCGGCTGTTCGCGATGCGGGCTGCGGATCACCGCCTCGGTGAGGAACAGCAGCCGCTGCGTCATCGAGCCGATCCGGCCCGGCTGATCGAACGCGAGCGGCAGTTCGCGGACGCCGTCCGGACCGTAGGTCGAGACGATCTCGTCCAGCCGCATCCGGTCGACGGCCGATCCGAGCGCCTCGCCGAGCGCGAACCCGACCCACGCGCCGACCACCCGCTGCCAGCCGTAGCGGAAGTTCTCCAGGCTCGTCTCGGGGTACTTGCCGAACGTGTCGAGCTTCGGGACCATCCGGCCCTCGTTGTCCCAGGACGGCACGAGACCGTTGGCGCGCAAGTCGTTCGGCCGCGAGCGGCTCGGCTCCGGCTGTTCGAACCGGCGCAGCCACGACCGGCCGAGGACGGTCTTGCGGCATTCGTCGGCGGTCAGCTCGAACCCGTGCCGCCGCGCGCGTTCCGCGGCCGCCTTCGGCACGTCGACCGGCTTCTCCAGCCCGATCCGGGCAGCGGTTTCGACGGCGAACTTCTCCAGGTTTTCTTCGATCTCCGGGCAGCGGCCGTTCTCGTCGACCCGCGGCTCGTGCCTGGGGAACCGCTTCGCGATCGCGGTCAGCTCGGCGCCCGCGACGTCCTCGAACGTCGCCGGACCGCCGTTGATCACCAGGTTCGGCGGGTGCTCGAACTCGGCGAGCGTCGCCAGGTCGACGCGCCACCAGGCGTGCTCGCGGGCGGGCAGATGCCGGGTCGAGCTGAAAACGCGCAGCTCGTTGCGTTCCTCGGAGAAGTAGAAGCGGTCGGTCGCGCCGGTCTTGAGATCGAAGGGCACGAAGACTTCGCAGCGCAACAGGCCGATCAGCAGCTGTTCGCGCGAGAGCCAGCCGACGCTCGCGAAAGCGAGGAGGGTTTCCAGCGGATTTTCCGGCTTCGGGTAGCCGCGGCGGATCGGACCGGCCTTGTACTCGGGGTTCTCGCGCTCGTCACCGGTCTGGTGGCCGTCGTTGTCGACCTTCACCCAGCCCGCGACCGCGGGGAGCGGCACACCGAGCTCGCCCAGCCCGGCCTTCGCGTACTCCGGGTCGACGACCTCGCGCCAGCTCTCCTGGCCCGGGTACGCGACCGGGGTGCTGAGCCCGCCCGGATGCGGATGCGCCTGGCGCAGTTCGCCGTCCGGCTCGCGCACGAGCACCGACGGAGCGGGGAAGAGTTCCTTGTCCGGACGGCCGTCGTCGAGGAAGGCGACGGTGTTGTAGGGGATCGACCAGCCTTCGGGGACCCGCAGCACGCGGTCGTGGTCGACCCGGAGGCCGCCCGGCCCGGAGACCTCGGGGCCGTGCACGGCGCGCAACCACTTCCCGACCTTGTCCACCGCTTCCGCCGCTTCCACCTACTCGATCCTCTCCAGGCTTCCGTCGGACTCGTGCTCCGCGATCGGCTTGGGCAAGACGTACGCCACCGCGCCGCCGGGAAGGTTCGCCCAGGGCACCGTCACCCCGGTGATCACGCGGAGTGATCTTCGGAGGCGAAAAGTGCTGGTCATGCGCTCCCGTTCGAGTGGCAGGGACGTCGTCGCGAACCGTACCGCCTGGTGGTGGACCAGGTTGCCGGGTTCTTCACCGAATCGCAGGACGACGGTACCTTCCGCCAACCGAGTGAGTCTCTTGTTCCGCAGCAGCGTGAGGGGAGGGTCACCCGGCACGGGCTGGACCGGCCAGTCGGCGACCTCTCTCGCGGTTTCCAGCGGGGTTTCGCGGCCGCCGGTCGCGCGGGCGGGATGCAGCAGCAGTGCGCCGAGCAGCTGCTGAGCGGCGTCTTCGAGGCGGGCGAAGGTCTGTTCGCGGCCGTCCGGCGCGACGACCGCCCACCCGGCTTTGACCTGGTAGAGGCTCCATTTTCCGGCCTCTCGGCCACCGAGACAGCGGACGTCGCGCCACACGCCGAAGGACTCGAGCCGGTGGCCGAGGTGGGTCAGCAGTTCGGCGTCGGAAAGGACCGGGTCCGGGTTGGTTTCCCGCTCGGCCGCGATGTCTCCCGCGGTCCGCTGGAGGTCGTCCGGAGTCGGTCGCGGACGAGGCTTCCCGGCAAGATCGGCTTCGGCGGTGCGGCGCACCAGATGCTCGACGTACGGCGGGTGAAAGCCCAGGTCGCGGATGTGCTGGAGGAGCTCCGGCTCGGGCGCTGTGCCGTGTTCTCTCAGCTGCTCGGCCACCTCGACCGGCCAAATCCAGGTGCCGTCGGTGCGGTGTCTTTCGCCGACCTCGGCCTCGCGTTCGAGGTAGCGAAGGACGAGCGGCAGTTCTTCCTCTGCCAGCGGTTCGCCGGTTCCGGCGGTGGCGTGCCGGAATTCGACGCCGAGCGGGAGTCCGACGTGCAGCCGCCACCAGTCGGGCAGGTGCTCGTCGTCGCGGGGGAAGGTGGCGAGTTCGGCGAGGTAGGCGGCCGAATCGGGCGGCGTCGTCCACGGGGGCTCGCCGTCGGTGAAATAGTCGAAGTCGAACGCGCCGTCCGGGGTGAGCACGTAACGCGCCTGTACCCAGGTGCCCCGGCCCTCCTGATACATCTCAGCCCGCAACGCGGTAAGCCGCTGGACGACCTCCGTGCCGGCGACGGTATTGCGCGCCTGCACCTCGAAATGGTCGCCGAGCTGGGCGAACCCGATCCCGGCCGCCGCGTCCGGATCGGCCCGGTTCGCCTTGATCAGCCGACCGATCTCGACGAGCGCCTGCTGACCGGTACTCGTTGGTTCCACGTGAATCATTTCGTCCGGAGCGGACGACATCAGGACCCGCGACGGCGGTTCTGCGGAACGGTTCCGCGCGGGCGGACGCGGCGCGGAGTCGGCCGCGGAGCAGGCATCGAGGAGGCGTGCTGCGGTTCGGGTGCGTCGGCCAGGTGCTGGACGAGCGCCTGGACGGTCAACGCGAGCTGCGCGGGCGTCGTCCGCTCGAAGGCATCCGGGGCGAACTCGAGCCGGCCGAGCGTGCCAGCCGGCCCGGCGGTCGCCCGGACCAGTCCGTCAGGCGAGGTCAGGACAGCTGGAGCGGCGTCGAGACGGGCACGGTCGTCGCCGATGGTGCTCACGGTGGCCCCTCGTGTCGGTTGCGCGTGCCGAGATTAACTCGACCGGGTCACAAGTCACCCTAATGCCAGACGGTGAGTTACTACCCCCGTTTGGCTTCAACGGTTTGCGGCAGCGAATCGCCGCGCCGTCGGCGGGCCAGCAGATATCCGGCCCCGCCCAGCAGGTAGAGCGCGGTCGCGACGACCATCAACTCCGGCGAGTACCCGTTGTCCTTGACGAAGGCCGCCGCGATCGAGACGGCGACTACCTGGGTGATGTTGAACAGGGTGTCGTAGAGCGCGAAGACGCGTCCGCGAGCCTCGTCCGCGACATCGAGCTGTACCGAGGAATCGACGGACAGCCGCAGCACCTGCCCGGTGCCCATGATCAGGAACGACGCGACCACCGCCAACGGCAGCAGCATCGGCAACCCGAGCGCGGCCTGGGTGACCGCTGAGATGAGCAGCGACCCCAGAACCGTCCGAACCCGCCCCAGCGACCGGATCAGCCTCGCCGTCACCAGTCCCGCGACGAGAATGCCCGCCCCCGCGCACGCGACCAGCTGTCCAAGCCCAGGCAGCCCTGCTCGGAAGATCCCGTCGTCAGTGAAGTAGTTGCGCATCAGCAGCACGCTGACCAGCAACGAAATCCCGTACGCGGCGCGATGCGCGAACAACGCCACGAACCCGGCCATGACGCTGGGCGCCCGCCACGCGTGCCGGGCCCCGTCCGCGAGCCCCCGCGCCACCGCCACCACGGGGTTGGTCGGCTCGTCCACGACCGTCGGCCCCAGGACGCCCTTCGCGAACCGATGCGCGAGGAAGGCCGACACCAACGCCCCGACCGCCGCGAACGCCGTGGTCTCCGCCGAGCCGATGTCGCCAGACCCGAACACCGCCCGCAACCCGATCGCGCACCCGCCCCCGACGACCGCGATCGCCGACCCGAGCGTCGCCGCCACCGCGTTCGCGGAAACGACTGCCTTGGGCTCCACGATGTGCGGCAGCGCGGCCGACAACCCAGACCCGATGAACCGGCTGATCCCCTCAGCCAGCAACGCGAGCGAAAACAACCCGATCCCGCCGACCCCGGCCCCCACCGCGAAAACCGACGCCACGATCGCCACGGCCCGCAGGAGATTCGCGAACACCAGCACCCGCCGCCGGTCCCACCGATCGAGCAACGCCCCCGCGAACGGCCCCACCAGCGAATACGGCAGCAGCAGCGCCGCAAACCCCTCCGCGATGGCCAACGGATCAGTCGCCCGCTCCGGATTGAACAAAACGGCCCCAGCCAACCCGGCCCGGAAAACGCCGTCCCCCCACTGCGCCGCGAACCGCGTGAACAGCAACCGCCGAAACAACGGATCCCGAACCAGCTGCCAACCCAGCCGCCGCTCCCCCACCTTCACCCCGCAACCCTACCGAGCCCCCCGACAAAACCCCCAAAAATGAGACCCCCCAACCCCGAAGCTGCCACCCACAAACGAAGCCCCAACACGCCCGCCCAAGAAACCCCGCGACCACGCCGAACAGCCCCGCAGCCCCAACGCCACCGCACCTGACCAAAGCAAGAACACCTCGCAAACTGGGGCCAAACAGAGACCGGTCTCCACGAGAGCGAAGCCCCCGCAACTCAGCGCATCTGAACGCAATCGAACAGACCACGCCCCCCCCAACGCCGAAAGAACGACGCCGAAAGAACGACGCAGGGAGCACGAGGCGGGGAGAACGAGGCGGGGACCCACCGACGCGCCGGGAAGGCCCTACGGACCAAGCACCGCAGACCTGACGGACGCCCGCGAACGATGCGCAGGAAGCCCGCCCCGCAGACAAAGGACGCGGGGTGACGTGGTGAGTGGAGCGCAGGAACTGCGCCCCGCAGGGAGGATGCGCGGGGCGAGTGGAGTGCCGGAAGTGCGCCCCGCAGGGAGGATGCGCGGGGCGAGTGGAGCGCCGGAAGTGCGCCCCGCGGGAAGGATGCGCGGGGCGAGTGGAGCGCCGGAAGTGCGCCCCGCGGGAAGGATGCGCGCGGTGAGTGGAGCGCAGAAGTGCGCTCTGCAGGAAGGACGAGCGGGGCGAGTGGAGTGCCGGAAGTGCGCCCCGCAGGAAGGACGTACGCCGCAAACCCAGAGGCACGCGGGCGACTGAAGCTCACGAGGCCCGCAGCGCAGGAAACAGAGCATCGGGCACCGGCAGGCGAAGAGTTGCACAGCAGGAAACAAAACAACGCTCCCGCACGCTCCGCCTGCAAGTCACAACCAGAACAAACCCCTGACCGCAGAAGGCAAAGAGCAAGAAACGAAACACAGCCCGTCTGCCCCGAACGGGCCACCGCCCTTTGCGCCGTCGAACGGTTGGCGGCCTGTGGCACCGGAGCGAGGGCGGCTTTGCACCGTCGAACGAGCTGCGACCCGGCGCCACCGAGCGAGCTGCGACCCGGTGTCACTGAGCGAGCTACGACCCCACCGCACCAACCGCGCCACTCCCACCAGAAAAACAACACAAAAGCCAACAAACCCTCAGCAACCCACCCCACCCCAGCAACCAGCCAACAACAAAACCGCACCCCTCAACGAAACCCAGCCACCCCAGAAGCCAAAGGGGGCTCCGCCCCCGCCCACCCCGAAAACCGCACCGAAGGCACCGCGGGGGTCCGGGGGGGTCGGCCCCCCCCGGAAAAGCCGCCGCGGGCACGGGGAACGTGCGCAGCACCCAAACCGAAGAGACAACACCCACGCCCACGATTCGCC
>NZ_JBHZAG010000071.1:19966-52594 GCF_042754125.1 Amycolatopsis sp. NPDC059235 | reverse complement strand
CTCCTTGGGGGACTCAGATTCCCCCAAGGAGTCCTTCACGGCCGGTCCGCTAGGCGCCCACCGCCGCCGCGACGGCACGCCCAGTCAGCACCCGCGCGAGGTGCTGCCGGTATTCGACGTCGGAATTGCCGTCCGCGACCGGGTTGGTGCCCTCGGCCGCGTGCGCGGCGGCCGCCCGGATCGTGTCCGCGTTGGCCTGCGCGCCGAGCAACGCCTGCTCGACGGCAGTCGCGCGGACCGGCGTCGCGCCCATGTTCGTCAAAGCCACCCGGGCTTCCTCGATCACGCCGCCCTCGGTGCGCACGGTGGCCGCCACCGCGCACATCGACCAGGCCTGGGCGACCCGGTTGAACTTCTCGTAGTGCGCCCGCCAGCCGGTGTGCTTGGGCAGCCGCACCTCGACGAGCAGCTCGTCCGGAGCCAGCGCGGTGGTGAAGTAGTCCTGGAAGAACTCCGCCGCGGACACCGTGCGCCGCCCGTTCGGACCGGCCAGCACCAGTTCGCCGTCCAGCGCGAGCACCGGTGCCAGCAGGTCGCCCGCCGGGTCCGCGTGCGCGATCGCGCCGCCGAACGTGCCGCGGTGGCGCACCTGCGGATCCGCGACGGTGTCGGTCGCCTCCTTCACCAACGCCGCGTGCTCGGCGATCAACGCGTCGCGCTGGACCTCGTAATGCGTCGTCATCGCACCGACCACGAGCGCGTCGCCGTCCTCGCGCACCCCGCGCATTTCGGCGATCTTCCCGAGGTCGACCAGCGTGGTCGGCGCGGCAAGGCGCATCCGCAGCACCGGCAGCAGGCTTTGCCCGCCCGCCAGCACCTTGGCGTCCTCGCCCGCCGCGGCGAGCGCCTGCACGGCTTCGTCCACCGTGGACGGAGCGACGTAGTCGAACGGAGCGGGGATCACTGGGCACCTCCGGAGGCGTCGATCGAACCGAGACCGCCGCCGGCCTCGCCGCCGGGTCCGCCGGCATTGCTGGCGCCGCCCCGCACCGCGTTCCACACGCGCATCGGCGTGAGCGGCATTTCGATGTCGTTCACCCCGAACTGGCGCACCGCGTCGACCACCGCGTTGACCACCGCGGGCGTCGAGGCGATCGTGCCTGCCTCGCCGACTCCCTTGGCTCCCAACGGGTTCGTGGTCGACGGCGTTTCCGTGCGGTCCGTGGTGAAGGACGGCAGGTCGGCCGCCGAGGGCAGCAGATAATCGGCGAACGTGCCGGTGGTAAGCGTGCCGCTCTCGTCGTGCACGGCCTCCTCGAACAACGCCTGCGCAATGCCCTGGGCGAGCCCGCCATGCACCTGGCCTTCGACGATCAGCGGGTTGACCACCTTGCCGACGTCGTCCACACAGACGTACGAACGCAGTTTCACCTGGCCCGTTTCAGTGTCCACTTCGGCCGCGCACAAGTGGGTTCCGTGCGGGAAGGAGAAGTTCTCCGGGTCGAAGGTGGCATCGGAATCGAGCGAGGGTTCGACGCCGTCCGGCAGGTTGTGCGCGGCGAACACCGCGAGCGCGATGTCCTGGATGGTCGTCGACGAATCCGTGCCCTTCACGGTGAACTTGCCGCCGGAGTACTCGAGGTCGTCCTCCGAACACTCCAGCAGATGCGCGGCGATCGGCTTCGCCTTCGCGACTACCTTTTCGGCGGCCTTGACGATCGCGATACCGCCGACGACCAGCGAACGCGAACCGTACGTGTCGAGGCCCTTGTGCGAGGACTGCGTGTCGCCGTGCAGCACTTCGACGTCCTCAAACGACACACCCAGCTGGTCGGCGACGATCTGGCTCCACGCCGTCTCGTGCCCCTGGCCGTGTGCGGACGCACCCGTCGTGACCTCGACCTTGCCGGTCGGCAACATCCGCAGCGACGCGTATTCCCAGCCGCCAGCGCCGTAATCGAGCGACCCCAGCACCCGCGACGGCGCGAGCCCGCACATCTCGGTGAACGTCGAAATCCCGATGCCGAGCTGCACCGGGTCGTTCGCCTCGCGGCGTTCCTTCTGCTCGCGGCGCAGCGCGTCGTAGCCGAAAAGTTCCTTCGCCTTCTCGGTCGCGGCCTCGTAGTTGCCGGAATCGTAGGTGAGCCCGCAAACCGTGGTGAACGGGAATTCCTCGTGCTTGATCCAGTTCTTTTCGCGCAGCTCCACCGGGTCCATGCCCAGCTCGTCGGCCAGCTCGTCCATGATCCGCTCGATCGCGAACGTCGCTTCCGGACGCCCCGCGCCGCGATAGGCGTCGGTGAGCGTGGTCGTGGTGAACACGTTGGTGCAGGCGAAGTGGTAGGCCGGGATCTTGTAGATCGCGTTGAACATGAACGCGCCGAGGATCGGCACGCCCGGCCCGACCAGGCCGTTGTACGCGCCGAGGTTGGCGAGCAGTTCGACCTTGAGCCCGGTGACCGTGCCGTCGGCCTTCGCCGAGATCGTGATGTCCTGGATCTGGTCGCGGCCGTGGTGCGCGGCGAGCATCGTCTCGGACCGGGATTCGTTCCACTTCACCGGTTTGCCGAGCTTGTTCGCGACCAGCACGGACATCATTTCCTCGGGCAGCACGCCGATCTTGCCGCCGAACCCGCCGCCGACGTCCGGGGCGATCACGCGCAGCTTGTGCTCGGGGATGCCCAGCGTCAGCGCGGACATGACGCGCAGAATGTGCGGCACCTGGGTGGCCGACCACATGGTCAGCTGCGCGCCGGTCGGGTCGACCACGCACGCGCGCGGCTCCATGAACGCGGGCACCAGGCGCTGCTGGCGGAACCGCCGCTTCAGCACGACCTCCGAAGAGGACAGTGCTTCCTCGACATTGCCGCCGGTGCCCGCCTCGGCCGAATCGAAGACCCAGAACGCGTTCTTGTTGCTGCCCAGCTCCTCGTGCACGAGCGGCGCGTCTTCCGCGAGCGCGGCTTCCAGGTCGAGGACCGGCGGCAGGTCCTCGTACTCGACCTCGATCGCTTCGAGCGCGTCATGCGCCTCCGCGGACGACCGCGCGACCACCACAGCCACGCCCTCGCCAGCGAAATTCACCCGATCCGAGGCCAGCACCGGACGCCGCGGCGCAGCCATGTCCGGCGTGATCGGCCACGCGCACGGCATGCCGATCGCACCCTCGGGGTCGAGGTCCGCGGCGGTGTAAACGGCAACGACACCAGCAGCTTCCTTGGCCGCCGACGTGTCGATCGAAACGATCTTCGCGTGCGCCAGCGGACTGCGCAGCACCGCGAGATGCAGCATCCCCGGCAACGCGATGTTGTCCGTCCACCGGGTGCGCCCGGTGATGAGCCGCTCGTCTTCCTTGCGGCGCCGGGATTTTCCTACCTCGGGCTCGATCGTGGCAGTCATCATTCACCACCCACGCCGACGTGGTTGGGCTGATCGATCTTCTCGGCTTCCGGCCCCGCACCAGGACTCATGTGCTTCGCCGCGTCGCGAACCGCCTTCACGATGTTCTGGTAACCCGTGCAGCGGCAAAGATTGCCCTCAAGCCCCTCGCGAACGGCCTGCTCGTCCGGGTCCGGGTTGTCGGCGAGCAGGTCGATGGACTGCATGATCATGCCCGGCGTGCAGAACCCGCACTGCAGCGCGTGATTGTCGTGGAACGCCTGCTGGACCGGGTGCAGCTGGCCGTCGCGGGCCAGCCCCTCGATGGTGGTGACCTCGCATCCGTCGGCCTGCACGGCGAGGACGGAACAGGATTTCACGCTGTGCCCGTCGAGATGGACGGTGCACGCGCCGCAGTTGCTGGTGTCGCACCCGACGACGGTGCCCACCTTCCCGACGCGTTCCCGTAAGTGGTGGACGAGCAGGGTGCGCGGCTCGACGTCATCGGTGTATTTCGTGCCGTCGACAGTGACGGTGATGCGCATCAAAGGCCTCCAAGTGCAAATGCCCGCCAGCCCCGGCGGAGGCGGCGGGCCGGTTCGGGAACGGCCAAGGCGCGATCGTGATCGGCCTCACAGGGGAGCGTGCTACGCCTGTCGCGCGTGGACAAGTCCTGATGTCGCAGGTCGCGGGGGCGGCTCCGCAGATGCGGTGATTTCGGTGGCTTTGATGCGCAAATGCGTGAAGCCGGACGGGTGATTTTTCGGCCGCCTCGGGCGGTGGGCGGATCTTCCCGACGGGGCGGGGTTTCGGGTCGGGGGTTCACCGGGTTTCGTTGCTGGAAGGGGTTTTCCCGGCGGATTGCGTCGCTGATGTGTGTCGTGCTGGTTGCCCGGCGAGGTTGCCTGATATCTCGGCCTGGGGCCGGTTCGAGGTGGCGCCTTTCTAGCGGCTGCGGGGGATGCGCTGTTCCCGCTTGCGCTTGCCGAGCAGGTTCCCAAGCCCGGCCCAAACGGGCTCGCCCTGGCACCGCACTTCCTGCCAGCAGCGACTCCCGCAGGGCACTGGTCCTCGCAGCACCCGCCGCGTCGCCCGGTTTCCAGCTCAACTCCGTGTCCGGCCAGCCCGCCCGGCACCCACCAGCCACCGAATCCGGTCCCCGCCGCCCGCGAGCCACCGGAATGCCCAGCCGCGCCCCGGCTCGCCCAGCGCAGCTAGAGCTGCCGCACCCCGGCCCGCCAACTCTAGCTGCCGCACCCCGGCCCGCCAGCTCTAGCTGCCGCACCCCGGCCCGGTCAGCGCCCGCGGAATCGCCCGGTCAGCTGTGAATCCGCCCGGTCAACGCCGCCAGCCGCCGCCCGGTGCCGCTCCAGCGCAGCGCGATGATCTCCGCCGCGATCGACACGGCCGTCTCCTCCGGTGTGCGCGCACCGAGGTCGAGCCCGATCGGCGACGACAAACGTTCCAGCTCGCCCTCGGTGATCCCCGCCTCGCGGAGCCGGGAGAACCGGTCGTCGTGCGTCTTGCGCGAGCCCATCGCGCCGACGTACCCGACGTCGAGCCGCAACGCGACCTCCAGCAGCGGCACGTCGAACTTCGGATCGTGCGTGAGGACTGCGATCGCCGTCCGCGCGTCGATCCGGCCCGCGTCGGCCTCGGCTTTCAGGTAGCGGTGCGGCCAGTCGACGACCACGTCGTGCGCCTCCGGGAACCGGCTGCTGGTCGCGAACACCGGACGCGCGTCGCAGACCGTCACCTGATACCCGAGATAAGCACCCATCCGTGCCATCGCGGCAGCGAAGTCGATGGCACCGAACACAAGCAGTCGCGGCGGCGGTTCGAAGGAGTTCACGAAAACCGCCATGCCCTCGCCGCGACGCTGCCCGTCCGGTCCGTAATGGAGCGTCCCGGTGCGTCCAGCGGCGAGCAGCCCGCGCGCGTCGTCGGCGACGGCATCGTCCATCCGGGACGAGCCAAGGGACCCCTCGACCCGATCCGGCCACACGATCATGTGCTCGCCGACCAGTCCGGGCGTCTCGTGCTCCACGATCGTGACGACCGCGACCGGATCGCCGCTGCGCACCGACTCGACGACGCGCTCCAGCTCCGGCATCGATGCGCGGTCCACCGGCTCGACGTAGATGTCGATGATCCCGCCGCAGGTCAGCCCGACCGCGAAGGCGTCGTCGTCGCTGACGCCGTAGCGCTGCAAAACCGGCTTCCGCTCGGCGACGACGTCGTTGGCCAGCTCGTAGACCGCGCCCTCGACGCAACCGCCGGACACGCTCCCGACCACCGTGCCGTCCGGCGCGACCATCATCGACGCGCCCGGAGCCCGCGGCGCCGACGAAAACGTGGCCACCACCGTGCCGAGCCCGACCGTTTCGCCCGCCTGCCAGCGGCGGTACACGTCGTCCAGTACGTCACGCATCGGCAATCTCCCCGAGGAGTCGTTCCAACGTCGCCAGGCTGTGCCCGGCCAGCAACCGGTCGATGTGCGGCAGGGCGGCCACGATGCCGGATTGGACCGGAGCATAACCCTCGCGCCCTGCGTGCGGATTCACCCAGAATACGGCGTGCGCGAGACGGCGCAGCCGGCCAAGCTGTTCGGCGAGCAAGCTGACGTCGCCGCGCTCCCACCCGTCGGAGAACACGGTGACTACCGCGCGTCGCGCGAACCCGCGCTGCCCCCACCGGTCGAGAAACACCCGGAGCGTCTCGCCAAGCCGCGTCCCACCAGCGAAATCAGGCACCGCGGTGCCGGCGGCGAGCATGGCCTGCTCCGGATCGCGCTGCCTGAGCTGACGAGACACCCGCGTCATCCGAGTACCCAGCGTAAACACCTCGACTGACATCGGCGCCGCCCGCGCGACAACGTGCGCGAACCGCAGCAACGCGTCGGCGTACGGACTCATCGAGCCGGAAACGTCGATCAGCAACACGACTTTCCGCGCCCGCGTCCCCCGGCGATGATGCGCCAGCCGAACAGGCTCGCCCCCGGACGCGAGCATGGCTCGGAGCGTCCTCGCCGGATCGAGCGCCCCGCGATGCGCTGGCGTCCGCCGCGCCGCCCGCCGCCGCGGCAAGACCGGTCGCAGCGTCGCGAGCAACTCCCGCAAATGCGCCCGCTCAGCTTTGGTGAGCTCGGCGAGATCCCGATGCCGGAGAACCTCATGATCGCTGGCCGCGACCCGGAGCGTGTCGTGAGATTCCTGGGTGCCGTCCCCGTCGCCGCCGGCCGCGATGAGCGGAGCGATCCGAGCCTGCTTCCGCACCGGAGTCCCCGCGGTCGCCCTAGGGCTGTCGTCGCCTTCAAACCACCGCGCGAAGGCTTCCTCGTAGCGAGGCAAGTCGTCGGGATCGGAGCACAGGGTCAACCGCCCGACCCAGTAGAGCTGCGTCGGCCGAGCAACATCAACCTTCGCCACCGCGGACAGATAAGCCTGCACCCGCCGCGCGTCACAGGCGACGCCCGACTCGCGCAACGCCGCTGCGAACCCCGCGTAACCAGCGAGCGGGTCAGCGACTTCGGTGTTCATGTCCCCCATTGTGACCCCAATACCGAAACCCGCGCCGCGACAGCCGTTCCAGCCCTGCTCCGCTTGTGCCGGTGTCCAGCACGCGCGCTGACCGCTCCTGATTCGGCCGCGCGCGGTCGATCAGCTGGCCCGGATCGCGATTCAGCACGCTGGGGTTGCGGTTCAGTTCCCCCGCTCCGCGTCTGGTGCGGCTCCACGCCCCCACACCGCGGCTGGTGCGACACAGCAACCCTGAGTCGCGGTTGTTCAGCCGCGGGCCGCCGGTTGTCGGCACTGATCTTGGTGGGCAGAGGTTTTTGGTCGCGCGGAAGTTCTTGGCCAGGCCAAGTTTTTTGAGCGGGCCAAGTTTTTTGGGCGAGCCAAGGTTCTTGGGCGAGCCAAGCTTTTCGGACGCGCGACGGTTCCGGCTTGAGCTGCTCCAGCTCGCCAGTGTTCCTCCGCACCGCCATTCCAGTGTGAACCGCGTCGGCCCCGCAGATGTTCCGGCGCGCGCCGTTCTTGTTCCAGACCGCCGCTTCACAAGACATTCGCAAGACAACAGCCCTGCGCGCCCAAGCCATCCAGCCCCGGCCCCATCCCGACGGCACCGTCAGCACACCCGCCACGCAACTCTCCGCGACGCACGCCGCCACCCGGCTTGAGTTGCCCGGGATCGGCAATGTCGCGCACCACCAGGCCATCCAGGCAGCATCGGCCCGACGCCACGCGACCTCGCCGGGATTCGACGGCACCAGCCGAGCGCCGCTCCCGTCAGACGTCACGACTCGCGGAGCACCCCGGCTGACACCCAGGCAGCCACCGGCAGCGCCCAAGCCCGCAGGCATCACGCTCCACTAGGCCAAGCCTCCGTCGCACAGTCCAAGCCGCCGCGGTGCGAACCTCCCCGGCCGTCTCAGCTCGGCCAGCCCTGCATCACGCCCGCACGGCCTTCCCGAGCCACTTCAGCCCAGCACCACCACGCACCAAACCCCCGAAGGCCCACCACGCGCCACTCACGGCCCCGACGAAGGGCGGCCGCGCACGCCGTCCCGCCTCCGGGACAGCGTGCGCGGACCGTGGTTGCGCGCAGCGGCCAGCCCCGGTAGCACAGGGCGGGCGCGCGGAACCTTCAGGAAAGAACGGAACTCAGCGGACGGCCGGGAGGGCAGTCCGGACGAAGTCGGTCACGAGCCCTCCTTCCGGCACAAGCACAGTCACAGTCACAAAAATCAGCGAAGTCGGCGAAGTCATCGAGTGATGCTTCAAGCATGCCCGATCCCGCACCCCGCCGCAACGGAATTATCTGATCGTCCACAGTGGACTAAACCTCAAGAGAACAGCGTGTCCAGCTTCGCCCGCACCCGGTCGAGATCCTCGCTGTACTTCAGCACCGCACCGAGGGTGCGCGCGGCCGTCGCGGCGTCCAGTTCGTCTCGCTGGAGTGCGAGCAAAGCCCGCGCCCAGTCAAGGGATTCGGCGACGCCCGGCGGTTTGAGAAGGTCCATCGCCCGCAGCCGGTGCACCGCGTCGGCGATCTGCCTGGCGAGCGTCTCGCCGATCCCCGGCAACCGGCGGCGCAGGATGCTGATCTCCCTAGCAAGATCGGGATGCTCGAGCCAGTGGTAAAGGCACCGGCGCTTGAGCGCGTCGTGCACCTCGCGAGTCCGGTTGGACGTCAGCACAACCAGCGGCGGCTGCTCCGCGCGCACCTCGCCGTACTCCGGAATCGTGACGGTGTATTCGTCCAGCAACTGCAGGAGAAACGCCTCGAACTCATCGTCAGCACGGTCGATCTCGTCCACAAGCAGCACACACGGCGTCGTGGTGAGCGCCTGCAGCAACGGCCGCGCGAGCAAGAACCGCTCCGTGTACAGCGAACGCTCGGCAGTTTCCGCGTCGAGCCGTCCGCCGTCGGCCGCTTCGAGGGCGCGCAGGTGCAGCAGCTGACGCGGGAAGTCCCATTCGTAGAGCGCCTGCGCGGCGTCGATGCCCTCGTGACACTGAAGCCGCACCAACGGCCACTGCAACGCCTCGGCCAACGCGAGCGCCAGCGACGTCTTCCCGGTGCCCGGCTCGCCCTCGCAGAACAGCGGACGCTGCATCTGCGTCGCGAGGAATCCCGCGGTGGCCAGCCCCTCGTCGGCGAGGTAACCGGTGGTGTCGAGGGCAGCCGCGAGCGCGTCGGGCGAGGCGAGGGACTCTGTCACATCCCCGATCGTAGATCTGCGACCGCCAGGTTCGCCGTTCGCCGCCGCCCGGGGTTCGAAGAGGCACTGCTCAGCCGCAAGCTGTCAGCCGGTTCGCCCCAGATCCAGCGCCACGCCCAGGCCGACCCAAGCCCGTCGTCGCCGAACCCTGCGTCGACACCGTCCCGGCGAGACAAACCGCCAACCCAAAGAACCCCAGCCGAACGTCGCCCGCGAACTCAGCCATGCACCTTCATCGCCGCTCCGCCCCAGGCCCAGCCAGGTCCCCAGGCCGATCGACATCGCTGCCGCTGCCGAGATCACCGCACTCGACAAGCCGCACGTCAGACCGGCCGCGCAACCAATCCCGCGCTCCATGGTCACCATGCGCCGAACCCGCGATCTGACCCCACCAACGCCGCCCGAACAACACCGGATGCCCAGGAATCCCCTGGTAAGCAGCCCGCACGACCGCGTCCTCGGAAGCCTCCCCGACGATCCGCGCGAGCGCCGCCGCCGGCACCCACGGCAGATCCACCAGGTGCACGAGCACCGCCACCGCCGGCTCCTCCGTCAGCGATTCGAGCCCGGCCTTCAGCGACTCCCCCATCCCGTCCTGCCACCGCGCGGCAAGCACCGGAGCGACGTCCGACGGCAGCAGCTCCCGAACTTCCTCAGCCGACGCGCCGACCACGACTCGAACCGAAGCGCACCCAGCCTCGGCCAGGTTCCGGACCGCCCGCTGAACCAGCGGTTCCCCGTCGTACTCGACCAGCGCTTTGGGCCCGCCGAACCGCCGCCCCGCCCCGGCGGCGAGCAGCAGTCCGGCAACCGGTTCCGGCATCCCCGCTCCTCAGCCCCGAACCGCTCGCCCGGGCGCGACCGTGGCGAGATCTGCCGAAATGGCAGTCGCGGTCTCGATCAACGGCGGAACGAACTGAGTCCGGACGACGTCCACCGGCGTCCGGCTCGCGTGCGTCGAGATGTTCACCGCGGCGACCGCGCGTCCCTTCCGGTTGCGGATCGGCGCGGCGACCGAGCGCAGGCCTTCTTCGAGTTCCTGGTCGACCATCGCCCAGCCCTGCTCCCGGACTTTGGCCAGCTCGGCCTCGAGCGCGGTGCGGTGCGTGAGCGTGTGCGGGGTCAACCGGTCGAGGTCGGCGACGACGAAGTAGGCGTTGAGTTCGGTCCGGTCCATGTCGGCGAGCAGCACGTGCCCCATCGACGTGGCGTGTGCGGGGAACCGCGTGCCGACGCTGATGCTCACCGTCATGATCCGCGACACCGCGACGCGCGCGACGTACACGATGTCGGCGATCTCCAGCACCGACACGGAACTCGACTCGTGCACCTGCGCCGACAGCCGCTCCAGGTGCGGTTGCGAGATCTCGGCCAGGCTGAGGCTGGACAGATAGGCGTAGCCGAGTTCCAGCACGCGCGCGGTAAGCGAGAAGTACTTGCCGTCGGTGCGGACGTAGCCGAGGTCTACGAGCGTCAGCAGAAACCGGCGAGCAGCCGCGCGGGTCAGCCCGGTGACGCGCGCGACGTCGCTGAGCGTCGGGTGCGGTGCCTCGGCGCTGAACGCCTTGATCACCGCCAGCCCGCGTTCCAGCGACTGCACGTGGTGCGCGCCGCGTTCCGCCTGGTCGTCGGATTCCATGCGGCGAACCTTATCCGGCCGGTGGCTGGGCGGTGGGTTCTCCCAGCTCGGCGAGGACGCGCTGGGCGATCCCGATCGCCGTGTTCGCCGCAGGCACCCCCGCGTAGACGCCGGTGTGCAGCAGGACTTCGCGGATCTCGTCCGCGGTGAGCCCGTTCCGCACCGCCGCGCGGACGTGCATCGCCAGCTCGTCGTGGCAGTGCAGCGCGGCGAGCGCGGCCAGCGTGATGCAGCTGCGCGTCCGCCGGTCGAGGCCGTCGCGCGTCCAGACCGAACCCCACGCCGCTTCGGTGATGTACTCCTGGAACGGCTTGCTGAACTCGGTGGTCCGCGCGACCGCCCGGTCGACATGCTCGTCGCCGAGCACCTCGCGGCGCACCCGCATGCCCTCCTCGTAGCGGTCTTCGGTCACTGTTCCTCCGTGATCCGCTCGAGGATCAGCCGGGTGAATTCGTCCGGCTGTTCGTAGCTGCCCAGATGCGCGGCGGAGGCGACGACCTCGAGCCGGGCACCGGGGATTCCGTCCGCGATGACCCGCCCGTGCGGCTCGGCCGGCGTCGATGGGTCGTCGGCGCCGGCGATCACCAGCGTCGGGACGGAGATCTTCGGCAGGTCTCCGGTGAGGTCCATCCGCTCGATCACCTCGCAACATCCGGCGTACCCCTCGTCGGGTTGAGCCTCGACCATCTCGCGCAGGTACACGACCTGGTCCGGATGCGCCTGCGCGTACCCCGGCGTGACCCAGCGCCCGACGCTGGCTTCCGCGACCGCCCCGGTGCCCTCGGCCCGCACGAGGCGCGCGCGGTCGGCCCACATCTCGGGCGGCCCGAGCAGCGCTGACGTGCAGCAGAGCGTGAGGCTCGCGAACCGCTCCGCGGCGTGTGCGCCGAGCCACATCCCGGTCATCCCGCCGAGCGACAGGCCGACGAAGTGCGCGCGCTCGACGCCGAGGTCGTCGAGCAGGCCCAGCACGTCGCCGCCCAAATCAGCCAGGTCGTAGGGCCCCGGCGGCACCGGCGACGACCCGTGCCCGCGCGTGTCGTACCGGACCACGCGGAATCCGCGTTCGGTCAGCGGCGCGACCTGCGGCTCCCACATCCGGTGGTCGCTGCCGATCGAGTTGGAGAACACCACCACCGGACCCGTCGCCGGGCCTTCGACGACCCGGTGCACCCGGACACTGCTCACGCTTGAACCTCCACAATGGACACGGCCGGTCAGACCGCGAAGAAGACCGTCTCGCCTTCGCCTTGCAAACGCACGTCGAACCGGTAATCGGCGCCGTCTTTCTTGGCCAGCAACGTGTCCCGGCGTTCCTCGGGAACGCTCGCCAGCACGGCGTCGCCGGTGTTGGCCTGGTCCTCGAAGTAAATGCGCGTGACGACCCGGTTCAGCAGCCCGCGAGCGAACACCGACACGTCGATGTGCCGCGCCTGCGAAGCCCCGGACGCGTCCGGCACGATTCCGGGCAGCAGGGTGAGAATCCGGTATTGGCCGTCGACGTCGGTGGGACACCGGCCGAACCCGCGGAAGGATGAGCCGGGCTTGCCCCGCGGATCGTCGGGGTGGTCGAACCCGCCGTCCGGATCCGCCTGCCACGTCTCGATCATCGCGTCCGGAACCGGGTTGCCCGCGCCGTCGTACACCCCGCCGCGGATCCACACCGCGCCTTCGGTGCCTTCCGGGACCACGAACGGCCCGTCGTCCCAGGGCAGTCCGATGGACAGGTACGGCCCGACGGTCTGCGAGGGCGTGCCTTCGAGCCTCACTCGTCTTCCTCCTCGTCCTCGAACACCGACTGTTCGCGCCCGCGCACCACGATGTCGAACTGGAACGCCAGCGCCCACTCCTCTTCGGTGCGGTCGAGGTCGAACCGGGAGATCATCCGCTGCCGCGCCTTCTCGTCCGGAATGGAGTTGAAGATCGGGTCCTGCGAGAACAGCGGGTCGTCCGGGAAGTACATCTGGGTGACCAGCCGCTGGGTGAACGCCGAGCCGAACACCGAGAAGTGGATGTGCGCGGGACGCCACGCGTTGTCGTGGTTCTTCCACGGGTACGCGCCGGGCTTGATGGTGGTGAACTCGTAGCGCCCGTCGCCGTCGGTCAGCGTGCGGCCGAGCCCGTCGAAGTTCGGGTCGAGCGGGGACGGCCAGCGGTCGCCGGTGTGCCGGTAGCGCCCGCCCGCGTTGGCCTGCCAGATCTCCACGAGCGAGTCGCGGATCGGCCGCCCGTCGCCGTCGAGAAGCCTGCCGGTGACGATGATCCGCTGGCCCTGCGGCTCGCCCGCGTGCTGGCGGGTGAGGTCGTTGTCGGATTCGCCGAGCCGCCCCGGGCCGAGCAGCGGACCGGTGACCTCGGTGAGCATCTGCGGCAGCAGGACCAGCGGCTGCGTCGGATGCCGCAGCGCGGTGGAACGGTACGGCGCGTAGTCGAGCGGCGGGTGGGTGCCGTCCGGATCTGGCCGGTACTGCGGCAGGCGCCGGTCGGTCGGTGTGGCCACGATGCCTCCCCTTTCTCAGCGATTCTCGAGCACGACTGCGAGACCCTGGCCGACGCCGATGCAGATCGCCGCGAGGCCCCAGCGGCCGCCGGTGCGGCGGAGCTGATGCGCCAGCGCGCCGATGATCCGGCCGCCGGACGCGCCGAGCGGATGCCCGATCGCGATGGCCCCGCCGTTGACGTTGACGATCTCCGGGTCGAGCTTCGACCATTCTTTCAGGCAGGCCAGCGACTGCGCCGCGAACGCCTCGTTGAGTTCCACCGCGGCGACGTCGCTCCAGCCGATGCCCGCCCGTTCGAGCGCGATCTCCGCCGCGCGCACCGGGCCGATGCCGAACACGTCCGGGTCGACTCCCGCGGCGCCGCGGCCGGCGATCCGGGCCAGCGGCGTCTTGCCAAGCCGCTCGGCCGCCGCCGCGTCACCGAGCAGCAACGCGGACGCACCGTCGTTCAGCGGCGACGCGTTGCCCGCCGTGACGGTGCCGTTTTCCTTGCGGAACACCGTTTTCAGCTTCGCGAGCTTCTCGGGCGTGGAGTCCGGCCGGATGCCCTCGTCCCGGGTGAGTTCGACGCCCTCCACCGGAACCACGTGGTCGTCGTAGAAGCCCTCGTCCCACGCCCGCGCGGCGTTCACGTGACTGCGCGCGGCGAACGCGTCCTGCTCGTCTCGGCTGATGCCGTAACGCTCGGCGAGAAGTTCGGTGGACTCGCCAAGGGAAACGGTCCACTGCGACGGCATCGCCGGGTTGACCATCCGCCAGCCGAGCGCCGTGTTGTACAGCGTCTGGTTGCCGGCCGGGAAAGCCTTGTCCGGCTTCGGCATCACCAGCGGCGAACGGCTCATCGACTCGACGCCGCCGGCGACCACGAGCGAAGCGTCGCCGACCTGGATCGCTCGGCTCGCCTGCATGGTCGCCTCGACGCCGGATCCGCACAGCCGGTTCACCGTCGCACCGGGAACCGACGTCGGCCAGCCCGCGAGGAGCGCAGCCATCCGCGCCACGTTCCGGTTGTCCTCGCCCGCGCCGTTGGCGTCGCCGAGCACCACTTCGTCCACAGTGGACGGGTCGAGCCCGTTGCGCTCGGCCAGCGCGCGCAGGACGCTCGCGGCCAGGTCGTCAGGGCGCACCCCGGAGAGAGCGCCGCCGTAGCGCCCGAAGGGAGTGCGGATCGCGTCGAGTACGTAAGCGTCGCTCATTCGCCGGCCTTCTTCAGTTCACGGAGCAGGGTCAGTTCGCGTTCAGTGGGCGCGGGAGTGGTCTTGAGGTCCGCGGCCGCCTTCAGTGTCCACCCGGTCGCTTCCACGACCTGTTCCAGTTCGATCCCGGGGTGCAGTTCGGTGAGCGTGAGCTCCGCGGTTTCCGGATCGGGCCGCATCAAACCGAGGTCGGTGACCACGAGCGTCGGCCCGGCTCCGCGCAGGCCGAGCCGTTCCCGGTCACCGCGCCCGGTGCCGTGGCCGAACGACGTCACGAAGTCGACCTTGTCCACGAAGGTGCGCTTGCTCTGCCGCAGCACGACGAACACTTCCTTGCAGGACGCGGCGATCTCCGGCGCCCCGCCCGCGCCGGGCAGGCGCACCTTCGGATCGCGGTAGTCGGATCCGATGACCGTGGTGTTGATGTTGCCGAACTTGTCCAGCTGCGCCGCGCCGAGGAACCCTACGTCGATCCGGCCGGGCTGCAGCCAATAGTTGAACACCTCGGGCACGCTGACGACGGCGTCGGCCGTATCAGCCAGCTCGCCGTCGCCGATCGACAGCGGCAGCCTGCTGGGTTTCGCGCCGAGACAACCGGATTCGTAGATCAGCGTGAGGTTCGGGGCGTGCGTGCGGCGGGCCAGGTTGGCCGCCGTGCTCGGCAATCCGATCCCGACGAAGCACGACATGCCTTCGCCGAGCGCGCGCGCCGCGGCGATGCTCATCATCTCGTCAGCGGTGTACTCGCTCATGCCTTCACCCCGGTCACGTCGTTCAGCCACTTGGCGAATTCCTCGCGGTCCCGGCCGATCTCGTCCCACGCCTGGTACGCCGCGTTGTCCCGCTCGTAGTACCCAGCCGCGTACGAGGGCGCCGCGCCGCGCGGCACCTCCGCCACCGCGGTGACCGCCCAGGACGGAAGAACGAGCGCGCCCGGACGGGGCTCCAGCTCGTCGACGACCTCTTCGACGGTGACCAGCGACCGCTTCGCCGCCAGCACCGCTTCCTTCTGCACGCCCGCGATGCCCCACAGCTGGACGTTGCCCGCCCGGTCGGCTCGTTGCGCGTGCACGATCGTGACGTCCGGGTTCAGCGCGGGCACCGCGGTGAGCTGTTCGCCGGTGAACGGGCAGGTGATCGGCTTGATCGTGTCCGTCTGCGCGGGCAGATCGGTGCCGGTGTAGCCGCGCAGCACGGCGAACGGCAGCCCGGAAGCGCCTGCGACATAACGGTTCGCCATGCCCGCGTGGCTGTGTTCCTCGATCTCCAGCGGCGCCGGCCACGAGTGCTGCACCGCGTCGCGGAACCGGTGCAGCGAGCCGACCCCGGGGTTGCCGCCCCACGAGAAGATCAGCTTGCTCGCGCAGCCCGCGCCGATGAGCTGGTCGTAGACGATGTCCGGCGTCATCCGCACGAGCGTGAGATTCCGCCTGCCCTGACGGATGATCTCGTGCCCGGCCGCCACGGGGATGAGGTGCGTGAAGCCCTCGAGAGCGACGGTGTCTCCGTCGTGCACCAGCTCGGCGATCGCCTCGCCGAGCGACAGCACCCTTGCCATCACGAGCCCTTCCGTCTGGATCTTCCTGCTTCCGCCGTTCCGTGCTAGCGTGTTCGCATAGCGCACAGAAGTTCTACATATGAACATAGCACGGTCCGGCCGCCCGCGGGAGTGCCAAAGGGTGAAGCGGGCGTCCGGTCAGACGGCACAAGACAACGCAAGGTTTGCGGGCTTCGAAAGGAAAGAGGTGATGCGATAAGACAACACGGTGCGCTAGGAGTCGGCGAACGGGTTTCGCGGCGACGCAGAGCGGCGCAGTCGGCGGCAGACCGGGATTTCGTTGCGTGGTACCGCAATGCGGAATTCGGGCACTGTCCGCCTCGGCGGCGTTCTGTCGCGGTTGGACGCTCCGTCGCAGCTCAGGCGGGTGTCCGGCGGTGAGCGCGCCGCGAACCTCGCCTGGGCGCCGCGGTCGGCATTAGGCTGCTCGGCATGCCGAAGATCGCTGTCACCCGCTGGATCCCGGACGAGGCCGTGCAGGTGCTCGGCGAGGCAGGCGAAGTCGAAATCTCGCCGGAGGACCGGCCGCTCACGCCCGAGGAACTGCGGAAGTTCGTCGCCGGATCGGCCGCGGTGGTGTCGATGCTGCACGACCGGATCGACGGCTCAGTCGCGGACGCGGCGGGCCCCGAACTGAAGGTCGTCGCCAACGTCGCGGTGGGCTACGACAACGTGGACGTCAGTGCACTGGCGGACCGCGGGGTCGTGGTCGCCAACACGCCGGGCGTGCTCACCGACGCCACCGCGGATCTCGCGTTCGGACTGCTGCTGGCCGTCTCGCGGCGACTCGGAGAAGGCGAACGTTTGCTGCGCGCACGGCAGCCGTGGTCGTTCCACCTCGGTTTCCTGCTCGGGTCCGGTTTGCAGGGCAAGACGCTCGGCATCGTCGGGCTCGGCCAGATCGGCCGCGCGGTGGCGAAGCGGGCGGCGGCGTTCGGGATGCGAGTCGTCTACTCCGGACGGTCGGCGAAGCCGGACTTCGACGGCGAGTTCGTGTCGTTCGACGAACTGCTGCGGCGTTCCGACTTCGTGTCGCTGCACTGTCCGCTGACTCCCGAGACCCGGCACCTCGTCGACGCGAACGCGTTGCGGGCGATGAAACCGAGTGCGTACCTCGTGAACACCACGCGCGGTCCGGTGGTCGACGAGTCGGCGCTGGCCGACGCGCTCGAAGCCGGCGAGATCGCGGGCGCGGCGCTGGACGTGTTCGAGAAGGAGCCGGACGTCGAGCCACGGCTGCTGGAGCGCGACGACGTGGTGCTGACGCCGCACCTCGGATCGGCGACGGTGGAAACGCGCACGGCGATGGCGGTGCTGGCCGCGCGCAACGTCGTCTCGGTGCTCGCCGGCGCCGAGCCGCTGACGGAGGTGGGCCGATGACCCGGGTCGTGATCGCACCGGACAAGTTCAAAGGAAGCCTGACCGCGGTCGAGGTGACGGAAGCGATCGCGCACGGCGTGCGCGACGCGTTGCCGGACGCCGAGATCTCCGCGTGCCCGGTCGCCGACGGCGGCGAAGGAACGCTGGAGGTGCTCGAGAACGCGGGCGGCTCGATGGTGCGGCTACCGGTGCGAGGCCCGCTCGACGAACCAGTCGAGGCGCGGTACGTGCTGCTCGACGGCACGGCCTACATCGAATCGGCGCGCGCGTGCGGCATCGAGTTCGTGACGCCGAGCCGGGAAGTCGCGCTCGCCGCGCACACGTGGGGCGTCGGCGAGTTGCTGAACGACGCCCTGGCCCGTGGAGCGCGGCGGCTCGTGCTGACTGTCGGCGGCACCGCGAGCACCGACGGCGGTGCCGGGATGCTGGCCGCGCTGGGAGCCGAGGTCGTCGACGCGTCCGGCGCGCCCGTCGGACTCGGCGGCGGGTCGCTGACTCAGATCGCGCGCGTCGACCTGCATCCGGTGCGGGAACGGCTGGGCGCAGTGCCGGTCGCGGTCGCGACAGATGTGACGAATCCGCTGCTCGGCGCAAACGGTGCGGCGGCCGTATTCGGCCCGCAAAAGGGTGCCTCGCCGGAGGACGTCCAAGTGCTCGACGAAGCCCTGTCGCACTGGGCGAAGGCGCTTGCGCACGCTGGCACGCCCGACGTGTCCGATCTCCCCGGAGCCGGGGCCGGCGGAGGCGTCGCGGCGGGAGCGATCGCCGGGTTCGGTGCGACGGTCGAGTCCGGCTTCGACCTGATCGCCGCGTTGACCGGCGTTGATGCCGCACTGACCGGCGCCGACCTGGTGATCACCGGCGAGGGCTCGCTGGACGAACAATCACTGTCCGGCAAGGCTCCGGCGGGCATCGCGGCTCGCGCCGGGCGGACGGGCATCCCGCTGCTGGTGCTCGCCGGACGGATCCAGCTGGACGCGGACGCGCTGGCCGGCTTGGGCGTCGTGGGCAGCGGCGCGCTGATCGACCACGCGCCGTCACTGGACTACGCCCGCTCCCACGCCGCGGAGCTGCTGCGCGAACGGGCGGCGGTGCTGGTGCGGGACTGGCTGCGCACTAAGTAGCAGAAGCGCTCCCGCGATCACCCGCAGGAGCGCTTCTGCTCAACAACGAAGCCGTCTTGGACAACCCATGTCTTGGACGGCGGTGCCACCCAGGGATCGGCCATGGATCAACTCGCCGGGTCCGGACGTCGCGAGACCTCCGGCAGTACCGGCGAACGGCACACGGGATCAGCCGGCGGACACCGCCGCGCGAAACCCCGTGGCCGGGCGCTTGTGCAGCCGTCAGGCGGACTGCTGCTGGGGCAGGACGGCGAAGGCGACGTCGCCGGTGTCGTCCTGCTGAACGTCGAGGACCTTGTCGTCGAGCAACGCGGCTGCCTGCGGCTCGAGGAAGACCTTCGCCCCGCCGTCGGCACCGACGATACGGTCGCCGTCCTCCGGGGCCGGGGCGACCGACAGCGCCAGTTGGGCGCCGTCGCCTTCCATGCTCTGCAGCGCGAAGCGCAGGCCGCTTTCTTCGGAGCCAGTGCCTTGTTCAGCGGTCAGCGCGGTGATCGCCTCGGCGGCGGCTTCGGTAACGGTCAGCATCTTTCGGCCTTCCCTTCGTCGCAGTCGGATGCGCACGGTCGGTTGCAGGGTGGTTTTTCACGCTAAAGGCGGCACGACGGTCGCGCAGTGTGAGCGCGAGACCGCTGCCGCGACGGTGGAACCTGTCACAAATACGTTTGAGATCAGGATCTTCGGGCCATAGCCGACCGGATCGCGTCAGCGACCGTGCAGCCCCCGTGGTCGACCCGCTCGCCCGGCCTGGGATCCGCGGGCCAGCCAGTCCCGGCCGAGTCGAACGGCCTCGACCCGGCTTCGCCCGCTCTGCCCGGCTCGCCGGTGTTGGCCGATTCCTCGCCCGGCCCGCCGGACACCGGCGGCCGAACCTCTGGCGGCTCCCCCGCACGCTGACTTTCCCGGACCTCGCCAGAACCTCTTTCGGCACGCATCGCCGCTCTGGGCGCGGGCGCACGGAACGGGTCGACGCGGGAACTGTCCGCACTGGGTGCTTCACTCTCGCGGAGAGCGTCGTCACCGGAACCGCTCACGGGCACCTCCCGGAAGTCCGGATTGTTCGTGGTGAGCTACCCGAGGCGCCTTCCGGTGAAACGGGCCAAACGGCTGTCGCCGGAATCACAGTGGTTCCTGCGGTCTGCCAGGGCGTCAGCGGGCTGAGCGGAGCTAGCGTCAGAACTATGACCACCACCAGGTGGATGCCGCGCGGCCGGATCGGACTCCGCCCCCGGCGCAAACCCGGCCCGGACGCCGCTGGCAACGCCCCGCTCGGCGACGTCGCGATCGACGCCATGCCGGAATACCGCGCGCTCGACGAGCCTTCGGGCCGCTCCTCGATCCTCGATGAAGCCGCCGAGCAGCTCTACCCAGCCGCACTCGACGATCACCGCGCCGCACCGGACGCTGACGCCGACCGCCGCGGGGAAAACGCCCGTCGCCATTCAACGGCCAACGCTCTCCGCGAAGCGACAAACGCTACCGACGAACCACGACACCCGGTCGCCGCCGGGCAACCCGCCAGTCGCCACCCAGCGGCTAATCCGAACGGCACTCACCACCAGGCGACAACTGGCGACGCCGACCAGCGTCCGGCAGAGCCCGCTAGCGACATCTCCGCTAAAGCTGGCCGTCCACCACAGCCCACAACGGATCTAGCAACCGAAGCTAACGCGGACCGACCGCACCCGAATTCGGTCGCCGTCTCCACCGCGCATTCCGCATCTCCGGCCGTCGCCGATAATCGGCCAAACCGCTCCGCCGACCGCACCGCCCGTCGCCGTGAGATCGGTGGCCATGCTGCTTGGTACCTGGCCGCCGGTGTCGTCACCACCGGGCTGCAGGCCGTTCTCTTCCTCGCCTTCCGCCCGGAAATCGGCGCGCAATGGGCGAATCTCGCCGCGCTCGCGATCACGACAGTCGGCAACACCGAGTTCCACCGACGCGTCACGTTCGCCAAACGGAGCAGCCGCGCGGACAAGCGGCACCTTCAGGATCTCGTCACTTTCGCCTTCTACGCCGGCTACGGATCGGCCGTTCTCGCGGCCCTCGACGCCGTCGTCGCGCAGCCCTCCGCCGGGCAGCAAACGGCCGCGCTTCTCGCGGCCAGTTTCGTCGGCGGGGTCGTCCGGTTCGCGGTTCTGCGTTGGTGGGTTTTCGCCAGGACACGGCGAACGGACGCGCCACAAGATCACCAACGGTAGTGGAACCCGTTCTACCCGCAGTGCGACCACTCTCTGTTGCGCTACCCGGCTATCACTCTTCGTGACGCATCAAATCGGACATCCGCACATGCTGCGAGGCCGGATTCGTACTGTGCGTCGGCGGGTCTCGTTTGTGTCAAGACCACTGCTGCTAACGGGGTATTCGTAGTTGAAATGTGGACGGTCGGCCTCCGGCCGCTTAAGGTTACGGAGCGTCGCAACGATCGCAGTGCTCCCCCCGTTCGATTGGAGTACTTGCGACCGCAACATCACAGAGTGTTGACCCCAAGACAGCGACGGTCGCAGGGTTGCCGGGGAGACGACCATGACAGCACCGTCGAAGACGTCCCGTACTGCGGTGTCCGGCGTCGCGGGCTACGTGAGCCCTGCGACGCTGCCCCGGTCCGGTGGACGCCTGACCAAGGAAGACCTCGACCCGCTCGTACGCGCCGCGGGTCAGGGCGATCAAGCCGCGATCGCCGATTTGCTGCACGTGCTCCGCCCTGTCGTCGCCCGTTACTGCCGGGCCCGGATGGGCGGCCGCGACCTCTCTTACCTCGCCGCCGACGACGTCGCGCAGGACGTCTGCATGGCCGTTCTCAAGGCCCTTCCCGATTATCAGGACCGCGGCGGCTCGTTCCTTTACCTCGTGCACGCGATCGCGGCCAACAAGGTCGCGGACGCCTACCGGGCCGTCGCGCGCGACCGTTCCGAGCCGGTTCCCGAACTGCCCGAACACCCGCTCGCCGGCGGCAACGAGCCGGAATCGCACGCGCTGCGCCTCGACCTCGGCAGCCGTCTGCAGGAGCTGCTCACCCGCCTCGCCCCGCTGCAGCAGGAGATCCTGGCGCTGCGCATCGTCGTCGGCCTGAGCGCGAACGAGACCGCTGAGACGCTGGGCATTTCGGCCGGCAACGTCCGCGTGACGCAGCACCGCGCGCTGTCCAAGCTCCGCGAGATGGTGCAGGGCCAGGACTTCTGAGCCGGTTTCGTCACTCGAACGGCTGGAACACCGGCGCGGGCCGCTGAATAGGTCGACAGGCTCTGCTTCGCGCGGCACGCTGGATTTAGCCCGCCGCATCTCTCAGCTCAATTCATAAACGCGTGCCGCCGTGTGCTCGAAGACGTCCAGCCGTTCTGGGTCGCTCAGCATTCCGGTCAGTGACACTGCCGCGTCCAGTACGACTTCGTACGCCGCAGCCAGTTCGCACACGGGCCAGTCGGAGCCGAACATGACCCGGTTCGCGCCGAACGACTCGAAAATGTGGTCTGCGTAGCGGCGCAGGTGGCCAACCTGCCATTCGCGCCAGTCGGCTTCCGTCACCAAGCCGGACAGCTTGCAGTGCACGTTCTCGTGCGCGGCCAGCGATGCGACGCCGTCTGCCCACGGCTGCCATTCGCCGGCTGCGATGCCCGGTTTCGCGGCGTGGTCGAGGACCAGTCGCAGATCCGGCAAGCGTTCGGCGACCTGCCGGGCGGCGGCGAGCTGCGCCGGTGTCACGAGCAGGTCGTAGACCAGGCCGGCGGTGCCGACCGCGGTCAGGCCGCGCAGGATTTCCGGACGCAGCAGCCAATCCGGGTCCGGTTCGTCCTCGACCTGGTGCCGGATGCCGACCAGCGGGCCCAGTTCGCGCAGCCGGGCGAGCCGGTCGGACAGGTCCGGGGCGGCGAGGTCGACCCAGCCGACCACGCCTGCCACCAGCGGCTCGGCCGCGGTCGTGGCGAGGAACTCCTCGGTTTCCGCCTCGTCCGAAACGGTCTGCACCAGCACAGTGGCGTGGACGCCGGCCGCCGTGGTCACTGCGCGCAGGTCGTCGACGGTGTATGGCTTGCGGATCGGAGCCAGCGCGTCGCCGGACATCCACGGGTACTCGCGGCGCGCCGGATCCCACAGGTGGTGGTGCGAATCGATCACTGGGCTCCTCCGGACGCGACGGGGCGGGCGGCCGACCGCAACAAGCCAGCGTCGGCGAGGTCGTCCCACAGTACGGCCGGGATATTCGCCGCTGCGCGGCGAACGTTCAGCGACACCTGGTCGGCATCGTGCGCGCCGACGACCACCGACACCACCGCGGGGTGCGTGCGCGGCAACGCGAGCGCGGCCTCCGGCAGCGAAACACCGTGCTGTGCGCAGATTTCCGCGATTTTCTGCGCTTTCTCAACGAGATCCGCAGGCGCGGCCGTGTAATCGTAAATAGTGCCGGGTTGTTCGGTGGCGAGAATTCCGCCGTTGAACACTCCGCCGGCCACGACGCCGACGCCGCGTTCGACGCACAGCGGCAACAACTCGTCCAGTGCCGGCTGGTTCAGGAGGGTGTAGCGACCGGCCATCAGAACATGGTCGAGATCGAACCGGCGCACGAATTCCGCCAGCATCGGCGCCTGGTTCATCCCGGCCCCGATCGCACCCACGACTCCCTGCTCCCGTAACTCCAGCAATGCCGGGAACGCGCCAGAAACCGCTTCCTCGAAATGATCGTCCGGATCGTGCACGTACACCAGATCGATGCGGTCGAGACCCAGTCGTTCCAGGCTCGACTCCAGCGAACGCAACACCCCGTCGCGACTGAAATCCCAGCGGCGGCGGTAAGTCCCGGGGACGTCGAAGCCCTGGTCGTCGCGTTCCCCGGGAGCCACCGCACACGGCTCCAGCACCCGTCCCACTTTCGTGGACAGGACGTACTCGGCGCGCGGATACGCCGCCAGCACAGCGCCGAGCCGGCGTTCGGACAGTCCGAGCCCGTAGTGCGGCGCAGTGTCGAAGTAGCGAATCCCCTCGTCCCACGCCCGCCGCACGCTCGCCGCGGCGGTTTCGTCCGGCACCGCGTGATAGAGGTTGCCCAGCTGCGCGCCGCCGAGCCCCAGCGGGGGAAGGTCCACGATCACCCCTCCGCCGGGAGTTGCCACACCAGCCCGAGGCTGTGCGCGACGTCGGAATGGTCGAGGTCGAGGAGTTCGTTGATCCGTTTCTGCCATGCGATGTCGGCCGGGTCGTCGGCGAGTTTCGCGCGCATCTGCTCGAAATCGTCCACCTCGACGAAGTGGAACAGGTCGAGCCCGTCGCGCCAGATCCGCCACGAGCGCACCCCGGCGCGGCGCAACGCGGCGTCCAGATCCTGCGGGATCACCGCGTGCACCTCCTCGTAGGTTTTCTCCATTCCGGGCTTGAGCCGGGTGCGCAATGCGACCGTTTGCGGCGCCGGGCCGTGGGTCATCGTTCCTCCTGACGGGAGTCGTGGCACGCTATAGGGGGTAAACATCCGAGGTCTCTGCAGGGAGGGCGGTCCCGATGCCCGTCACCGATGTCGCGATCGACAAGATCAAGGACATGATCATTTCGGGCGAGCTGGCCCCGGGCGACCGGCTCCCCAAGGAGGCCGAGCTGGCACAGCGGCTGGGGCTGTCCCGCAGTTCGCTGCGGGAAGCGGTCAAGGCGCTGTGCCTGATCCGGGTGCTGGACGTGCGCCAGGGCGACGGCACGTACGTCACCAGCCTGGAGCCGAACCTGCTGCTCGACGCGATGACCTTCGTCGTCGATTTCCACCGCGACGACACCGTGCTCGATTTCCTTGCCGTGCGGCGGATTCTGGAGCCCGCGGCGACGGCGATGGCGGCGCTGCACATGCGCGACGAGGACGTCGCCGAGCTCGGCGCCCTGCTCGGCGAACTGGAGGACTCGCCGACCGTCGAGGCGCTGGTGGCCAACGATCTGCAGTTCCACCGCAAAATCGCGGACGGCTCGGGCAACCCGGTGCTGTGCTCGCTGCTCGAAAGCCTCTCCGGCCCGACAGCGCGAGCCCGCATCTGGCGCGGCCTCACCCAGGAAGGCGCGGTGGCCCGGACCCGAGAACAACACGCCGCGATCTACGACGCGATCGCCGCCCGCGAACCAGAACTGGCCCGCTCGTGGGCGACGGTGCACGTGGCCGGAGTGGAGCAGTGGCTGCGCAGCACCCTGGTCGAGGACGCCGCGGCCGGCGATGACGCCGAGCCCGCCGCTTCCTGACCGGACAGGCAGTGCAGCGTTCCCTCCCCGGACGGAGACGACGGCAGTCCCTGACTGGACGGCGAGCGCGGCGTTCTCTGACCGGACGGAGGCGACGGCAGTCCCTGGCCGGATGGCGATGGCAGCGGCTTCTATGCGGTTTGTTGTGATGACGGGTCCCTTCCTTCCGTGCCGATCGGAGTGAAGGGACCCGTCGCTCGCATTCGGTTGGAGTGAAGGGGACTTTCGCGCCTGCAGAACGGGAGTGACGGGACCCTTCACCCCATGACGAGCGAAGCGGATGGACCCCTCACCCACGCCCGGCCGGAGCGAGGGGGACTTTCGAGCATCCGGCCGCACGGAGACCGCCAGGCACCAAACCGGCAGGAGCGACGGGGCCCGTCGCGCACGCCCGACCGAAGCGGTAGAGACTCGTTCGCCGACCGGCGGGGTGAAGGGTCCCTTCGTGGACTCCGGCCCTTGTGCGGTGAAGGGACCCCTCACCGCACAAGACGCGGCGGAGAGGCAGAGCGCAGCAGCGGTGGAAGCGGCGGCGCAGCCAGGAGCGACAGCGCGACGGGGAACGACGGCGGAGCTGGACGCGCAGGCGGACGGGAAAGAGCCCAGGGACTCCGAGTCTGCGTGGGAGCCGTTCGCAGGCCTTCCCGCCGAGCAAGCCACCACGCCAACCGTCGAACCGCCCACGGCACCAGCCAATGGACCACCCACCAGGGCAGTCCACAAGCCACTCGCTGGGTTGCCGCCCCACAAGGAACTCACCCGGCCAGCCACCACACCGCCCAACAGGCCACCCGCCAGGCCGACAAGCCGAGAAGGTCGGATGATCACCGAACCTCCGCCGATCAGGTCTGGGGCTTTCCGCCGGCATACCGGCTGATGATCAACGCGATCAGGATGATCCCGCCGTAAATCGCCTTCAGCCATTCCGCCGGGACCTGGGCGATGCGCAGCAGGCTGTCCACCGACTGCAGCAACAGCACCCCGGTCAGCGCCCCGACCAGCGTGCCCCGGCCGCCGTCCAGGGAGACGCCGCCGATTACCGCGGCGGCGAACACCTGCAGGATCAGGCCGTCGCCCTGGTCGGCGCCGAGAGCGCCGACGTAGCCCGTGTACGCGAGGCCGCCGATGGCCGCCAGCACACCGGCTACCACGAATACCGCCCACGAGATCCGGTCCACCCGGATGCCCGCGGCCCGTGCCGCTTCCCGGTTGCCGCCGATTGCGTACAGTGAGCGGCCGACTCGGTGGTAGCGCAGGCCCAGCCCGAAGACCACGAACAGCACCGCCGCGAGCCACACCGACATGGGCAGTCCGGCGAACGTCGTCGTCGCCAAGGCGGTGAAGGCGTCCAACTGGTCGAAAAGCGTCTTGCCGTTCGTCGTGCCGATCTGGGTTCCGCGCAGGACAGTCAGCATCGCCAGCGTCACGATGAACGCGTTCAGCTTCAGCTTCACGATCAGGAAGCCGTTCACGAAACCGATCAACGCGCCCACCACGGGGATCGCCACCAGGCCGAGCACGGAGGGCCATTCGGTGCCGAAGCCGGAGGACGCCGCCGGGATGACCAGCATCGCGCCGATCGCGGGAGCGATGCCCATCGTGGATTCCAGCGACAGGTCGAACTTGCCGGTCAGCAGCACCAGCGACTCGCCCAGCACGACCAGCGACAGCGCGGCCGCCGCGGAGAGGATGCTGATGATGTTGTCGAAGGTGAAGAACGTGTCGCTGATCAGCCCGCCGATCACGAACACCACCACGAGCGCGGGCAGCAGCGCCAGTTCTCGCAGCCACGCCGACTTCCGGCGCTTCGCGCGCACTGCGGGCGGCGCCGTCTGCGGGTCGCTCATCAGGTCAGTCATGGAGCCCGACTCCTTCGATATCCGCCACCAGATCCCCGTCGGACCAGCCGGCCTGATGGACGGCGGCCACCCCGCCGGCGCGCAGCACCAGCACCCGGTCGGCCAGGCGCAGATCATCCAGCTCGTCGCTCACGAGCAGCACCGCCTTCCCCTCGGCCCGCACCCGGTCCACGACCGCGAGCAGGGCCTCCTTCGACTTCACATCCACTCCCGCGGTGGGATTGATCAGCACCACCACGCGTGGGTCGCTCTCCAGCGCCCTGGCGAGCACCACTTTTTGCTGATTTCCGCCGGACAGGTCCGAAACTGGCTGGTCCGGACTGGCGGCCACGATGTCGTAATCGCTCAGAGCGCGTGCTCCGCGTTCGCGACGGACCTTCGGGGACGCCAGGCCGCCGCGGCCCATCCGGTCGAGCACGGACAGGGTCGCGTTGTCCATAATGGAGTGTTCCAGCACGAGACCTTCGTGGTGCCGATCCCTTGGGACACAGCCGATTCCTGCGCGCAGGGCAGCGGGGATATCACCGGCGGGCAACCGTGTTCCGTCTACCGCAATGGTTCCTGAAGTGGGTGCACGCAGGCCATACACGGTCTCGGCGACCTGGTGTTTGCCGCTCGCGTTGCTGCCAGCGAGGCCGACTACCTCCCCGCGATGGACCCGAAGCGAGACGTCATGGAAACCGTCGCCGGACAGATCATCGACGGTGAGCACCTCTTCAGCGTCCACCGCCAGCGGGTCGCGGGTGGCTGCGTCGCGCACGGCGAGGCCGCCCTGCTCCCCCGTCATCGCGTCGACCAGCGCCGCGCGGCTGACCTCTGAGACGGGCGCGGTGAGCACGTGCCGGGCGTCGCGCAGGACGGTAACCGCTTGGCACACCTCGTAGACCTCGTGCAGGTGATGCGAGATGAACAGGAACGTGACGCCGTTCTCCTGCATTTGCCGCATGCGGTCGAAGAGCCGCTCGATGGCCTGGCTGTCCAGCTGCGCGGTCGGTTCGTCCAGCACGATGAACCGGGCGCCATAACTCAACGCACGAGCGATTTCGACGAACTGACGGTCCTCAACGGACAGATCGCCCGCCGGAGTGTCCACATCGACCCGGACGTCCCAGGAGTCCAGCAGCTCTCGCGCCTGACGACGCAGCTTCTTCCAGCCGATCGAGAATCCGCCCTGCGCCTGTCGGTTCAGGAAAAGATTCTCCGCGACCGTCAGCTGCGGCACCACCATCGCGTGCTGATACACGCACGCCACGTGCGCCTTCCAATCGTCCTGTTTGGACAGCGAAGGAGCACGGACACCGCCGAAGGAAACACTGCCGGTGTCCGTTTCGGACAGTCCAGTGAGGATGGACACCAGGGTGGACTTGCCCGCCCCGTTGCGGCCGACGAGTGCGTGTGACTCGCCGGGCCGCACGGTGAGGCTGACGTCGTGCAGCGCCACGGTTGGCCCGTACCGCTTCCCGACGCCGTCCGCCTGCACTACCGGCGCGCTCACAGGTTGTTACCCCACAACGCTTTGTCGTCCACGTTGTCCTTGGTCACGACCGGCGCGGGCAGCTGGTCTTCCAGGATGCCGGGGCTGATCTCGACAATCGTGGAGTCGTGGTCGGTCGGGCCCGGCTTGAACGTCTCGCCCGCCATCGCCTTCTTGAGCCAGTACATGCCGTACTTGGCGTAGGCGTCGGCAGGCTGCGAAACGGTCGCGTCGAGTTCGCCGTTGCGGATCGCGGTGAGTTCCTGCGGGATGCCGTCGTTGCTTACCAGCACCACGTGCTTCGGATCGCCGACCGGGAAGAACAGGTTCTTGCGCTTGAGCGCCTGCTCGGTCGGCGCGAGGTAGACGCCGCCCGCCTGCATGTAGACGCCCTTGATGTCCGGGTTCGCGGTCAGCAGACTGTCCAAACCGGACGAAGCCTTGTCCGCCTTCCACTCCGCCGCGACCTCGAGCACCTTGACGTCCGGGTACTTCTGCTTCATGCACTCGCGGAACGCCGCCGACCGGTCGCGGCCATTGACCGACGCCAGGTCGCCCATCACCTGAACGACCTTGCCGCTCTTCACGCGCTTGCCGATTTCGTCGCACGCCTTGGTTCCGTACGCCTTGTTGTCCGCGCGGACCACCATCGCGACCTTGCCGCTCTCCGGCGCGACGTCCACCGCGACCACCGGGACGCCCTTGTTTTCCGCCTGCTTCAGCCCGGCGACGACGGCGGCCGAGTCGAGCGGCGTGACGACGAGCCCCTTGACACCCTGGTTGAGCAGCGTGCCGATGTCCGTGATCAGCTTCGCCGGATCGCTGTCGGCGTTCACCGTGGGCAGCGCGTCGAGCCCTTGCTCTTTCGCCATCTGCGGCACGTATTTGTTGTAGGCCTGCCAGAACGGCGAGGTCAGCAGGGGCAGCGTCGCCCCGACCTTGCCGGTGCCGCCGCCGCCCGCCGCGGCCGCCGGTTTGTCCTTAGTGGACCCGCACGCACCGAGCACCAAACCGCAGGCGGCCACCGCGGCGGCCAGCCGGATCACCTTCGTACGCACCGCATCCTCCTTGATGACAGGCCTTCTTGGCTGAGCAGATCAGTTCTGCACGGGTCCGCGCGGGCGCAGGCCGTACATGCCGCCGTCCACCGCGAGCGCGGTGCCGGTAGTCGATGCCGAAAGCGGGCTGGCCAGGTACGCGATCGCGTTCGCGACCTCGTCCGCGGTCACCAGCCGCCCCATCGGCTGGCGGGCGGCGAGCGCCTCCCGTTCGGCCGACGGGTCCGCGGCGGTGTCGAGCAGCCTGCCGACCCACGGGGTGTCCGCGGTGCCGGGGCACACGCAGTTGACGCGGATCCGGTCCGGCAGGTGGTCGGTGGCCATCGCGAGGGTCAGCGACAGCACCGCGCCTTTCGTGGCCGAGTAGAGCGCTCGCGCGGGCAATCCGGCCCACGCTGCGATCGAGCAGGTGTTCACGACCGCCGCTGCAGGCGAGTTTTTCAAATGCGGCAAGGCAGCCCGGGCCGTGCGCACCATGCCGACCACGTTCACGTCATACGCGCGGTGCCATTCATCGTCGTCGTTCGCGGTGACGTCGCCCTGCGCGCCGATTCCTGCGTTGTTGATCAGGATGTCGAGCCTGCCGAAGCGTTCGGCCACCGCGTCGACAGCGGCACGGACCTCGGCGTCGGACGTCACGTCGCAGCGGAATCCGGTCAGCGGCTCGGGAACCTCGTCGGTCTTGAGGTCGAGCACCGCCACCTGCGCGCCGCGCTGGGCCAGCAGGTTCGCCGTGGCCAGGCCGATGCCCGACGCGCCGCCGGTGACCGCGGCGACCAGGCCGTCGAATTCGCTCACTGCGCGTTCTCCGTCCATTCAGGACCGTCCGGGAAGCTGAACCGGCGCAGCGTAGCGTCGTGCATCCGCGCGGAAAAGCCCGGCAAGGTCGGGGCGAGGTAGCGGCCGTCGCGCACGACGGCCGGATCGGTGAAGTGGTCGTGCAGGTGGTCGACCCATTCGATGCTGCGGTCTTCGTCCGAACCGGACACTGCCACGAAGTCGAACATGGACAGATGCCGCACCAGCTCGCACAGCCCGACACCACCGGCGTGCGGGCACACCGGAACACCGAATTTCGCTGCCAGCAACAGGATCGCGAGATTCTCGTTCACTCCGCCGACGCGCGCGGCGTCCAACTGCAGCACGTCGATCGCGCCGGCCTGCAGCAATTGCTTGAACACGACACGGTTCTGGACGTGTTCACCGGTGGCGACCTTGATCGGCGCGAGCGCCTTCGCGATGGCCGCGTGGCCGAGGACGTCGTCCGGCGAAGTCGGCTCTTCAATCCAATATGGATCGAATGGTGCCAGAGCGGTCATCCACGACACTGCCGTCGCGACATCCCAGCGCTGGTTGGCATCGACCGCGATCCGGATGTCCGCCCCGACGGTCTCGCGAGCGAGTTTCATCCGCCGGACATCGTCCTCGAGATTCCCGCCGACCTTCAGTTTGATCATCTCAAACCCGTCGGCGACGGCCTGCTCGGCCAGCCGCACCAGTTTCGCGTCGGAGTAGCCGAGCCAGCCCGCCGACGTGCTGTACGCGCGATAGCCGTCGGCCTCCAGCTTGGCGATCCGTTCGGCTTTCCCGGATTCAGCAGCGCGCAAAATGTCGAGCGCTTCTTGTTCGGTGAGCGCGTCCGAGAGATACCGGAAGTCCACAAGGGACACCAGCTCCTCCGGCGTCATCCGCGACGCGAACTTCCACAACGGAAGTCCGGCACGGCGCGCGGCGAGGTCCCAGGCGGCGTTGACGATCGCGCCGATCGCCATGTGCGCGACGCCTTTTTCCGGCCCCAGCCAACGAAATTGCGAGTCCCCGACCAAAGCCCGCGACAGCGCGCCGAGCGCTTCCGCGTCCTCCGGCACGTCGCGGCCGACCACATGCGGTGCGAGCGCGCGGATCGCGGCGGCCTGCACGTCGTTGCCTCGTCCGATGGTGAACGCGAGACCGTAGCCGTCCGGTCCGGCGTCGGTGTGCAATTCGACGTAAGCCGCCGAATAGTCGGGATCAGGGTTCATCGCGTCCGAACCGTCGAGGTCGCGCGACGTCGGGAACCGGACGTCCCGGACCTCCATGGCCACGATTTTCGCCATGTCAGGCCTGCCCGAAGGTCTGGCGCTGCTTGCCGAGGCCGTCGATTTCCAACTCGACGACGTCGCCCGCGCGCAGGTACGGCTTCGGCTCGGGCTGCCCGAGCGCGACGCCTTCGGGGGTGCCGGTGTTGATCAGGTCGCCGGGGCGCAGCACCATGAACTGGCTCAGGTAATGGATGATCTCGGCGACGCCGAAGACCATGTCCTTTGTGGACGAATCCTGCACCTTCTCGCCGTTGACCCAGGTGCGCAGGCCGAGCGCCTGCGGGTCGGGAATCTCGTCGGCGGTCACCAATTCCGGGCCGAGTGGGTTGAAGGTCTCGCAGTTCTTGCCCTTGTCCCACTGGCCGCCGCGGTTCAGCTGGAAATCGCGCTCGGAGACGTCGTTGGACACGACATATCCGGCGACGTGCGCCAGTGCCTCGTCCACGCTTTCCAGGTAGCGCGCGGTTTTCCCGATGACGACGCCGAGTTCGACCTCCCAGTCGGTAGCCGTGGAACCGCGCGGGACGAGCACCTCGTCGAACGGTCCGACCATCACGTCGGGCGCCTTCATGAACAGCACCGGCTCGGTCGGCACGGCCGCGCCGGTTTCCTCGGCGTGCCGGCGGTAGTTCATGCCGATGCAGACGATCTTGCCCGGCGCGGCGATCGGCGCGCCGACCCGCAGCCCGGCCCCGTCGACGACCGGCAGTTCCCCGGCCGCGAGCGCCCGCGCGGCCTTCGCCGGCCCGTCGCCGGCGAGGAACGCGCCGTCGATGTCCGGCGTGACCCCGGAGAGGTCGTGGAGGGTGCCGTCACCGGCACGGACGAACGGACGCTCAGCCCCCGCTGCCCCGAGACGCACAAACCGCACGGACGAACCCCTCTCTCGACACCCGCTTCGCGATACATCCGATGTATAGCGCATGGGTGGGCGGCAGATCTAGAGGGAAGCGGGATTTGGTCGGGAAATTGATCCGATCACCGGGCTGCCAGGTGGATAACGGACACTCGTCCTGGCGGGGAGGTCCCGCCAGGACGAGGAAGACGGTGCGGCGCGGATGGGACCGAATGACGCGGCTGGACCGCGGCGGCGGACGGCTGAGGGTTCGGCTTCGCACGGCGGAGGGGAAGGCGGCGAGTTGAGGGCGGGCAGCGGCGGATCTGGGGAAGCGGAGGGGCGCGGTTCCCGAGACAGCTCCGACGCGGCCGGTGGGCGGGGCGTCGGCGATGAGAGCGGAGTGCACGAGACCGGCGGCGAAAAGCCGCGCGGGCATCGAGACCGCCTCGACGCACCGGGTCGGCAGGGCATCGGCGACAAGGACGAGATGCGCGAGACCGGCAGCGAAAGCCCGCTCGGGCACGGAGACAGCCCCGACCCGGCGGGCGGGCGGGGCGTCGGCGATGAGAGCGGGGTGCACGAGACCGGCGGCGAAAAGCCGCGCGGGCATCGAGACCGCCTCGACGCACCGGGTCGGCAGGGCATCGGCGACAAGGACGAGATGCGCGAG
>NZ_JBHZAG010000071.1:0-19868 GCF_042754125.1 Amycolatopsis sp. NPDC059235 | reverse complement strand
AGACCGGCAGCGAAAGCCCGCTCGGGCACGGAGACAGCCCCGACCCGGCGGGCGGGCGGGGCGTCGGCGATGAGAGCGGAGTGCGCGAGACCGGCGGCGAAAAGCCGCGCGGGCATCGAGACCGCCTCGACGCACCGGGTCGGCAGGGCATCGGCGACAAGGACGAGGCGCACGAGACCGGCGACGAGGCTCAGCGAGATCGCCGGGACAGTCCCGGCGCGGTTGGCGCCCCGGAGAACAGCGCGGACGACGAGTGGTGTGCCGCTGAGCGGGCAGTGCCGTTGCCGGACGGCGCGTGGCTGCCCGCGGCGAAGAGTTCCGCTGCGGATTATTCTGCGGCCAAACAGGCAGCTCTTGATCATTCCGCGGCGGATCACTCCGCAGCGGATCGCGCCACACCGGATCATTCCGCGGCTGAATACTCCGCCACGGAGTCTGCGGGCGCGGAGCCTTTCTCGGCTGATCGCTCCACCGCGGACCGCACCACGGCGGACCGCACCACGGCGGATCGCTCCGCGGCTGAATACTCCGCAGCCGAATACTCCGCCGCTGGTCCTTCCGGCGCGGAGCCTTCTACGGTTCGTCGCTCCACCGCGGATCATTCGACGCCCGATCACTCCGCGCCCGATCACTCCACAGCGGATCACTCTGCGCCCGATCACTCTGCGCCCGATCACCCTGCGCCCGAACACTCCACGCCCGATCACCCTGCGCCGGATCACTCCACCGCAAGCCGCACCACGCCGGAGCATTCCGCAGCCGATCACTCCACCGCGGCCCGGCCCAGCACGGAGCACGTCGAACACCCCGCCACCCTCCCCGAGCACCCCGGTCAAGGCAAGATCCGACGTCTCCTCATCCTCGGCGGCCTCTCCGCCTTCGGACCCCTCTCCATCGACATGTACCTCCCCGCCCTCCCCCGGATGGCGGGCGACTTCCAGGCCGCCGACACCACCGTCCAGTTGACGCTCACCGCGTTCGTCGTCGGGCTCGCGGTCGGGCAGATCATCGCCGGGCCGTTGTCGGATTCCTTCGGGCGGCGGCGGCCGTTGCTGGTCGGGCTCGGGTTGTACATCGCCGGGTCGGTCGCGGCGGCGGCGAGTCCGGGCGTGGAATTGCTGATCGCCGCGCGGAGCGTTCAGGCGCTCGGCGCGGCGGCGGGGATCGTGATCGCCCGCGCGGCCGTTCGCGATCTCTACACCGGCACCGCGATGACGAAGTTCTTCTCGCTGCTCCTGCTCGTCAACGGGCTCGCACCGATCCTGGCTCCGGTGCTCGGCGGGCAGTTGCTCACGTTCACGTCCTGGCGCGGCGTGTTCGTCGTCCTCACCGGGTTCGGGGCGCTGCTGCTCACCGCGGTCGCGTTCGCGCTGCCGGAGCCGTTGCCGGTCGAGCGTCGGCATCCGGCGCGGCTGGGCGGGGTGCTTCGTACGTACGGACGGCTCCTCACCGACCGCACGTTTCTCGGCTACGCGCTCACCGCGGGGCTGAACTTCGCCGCGTTGTTCGCGTACATCTCGGGTTCGTCGTTCGCGCTGCAGGACGTTTACCGCCTGAGCCCGCAGGAGTACAGCGTTGTGTTCGGGCTCAACGGTGTCGGCATCGTGCTCGCCGGGCAGCTCAACGGGTGGCTAGTCGGACGGCTCCCGGAGCGGACGCTGCTACGCGCGGGGCTGACCGTGTCGACGATTTCCGGCCTAATCACCCTCGCGGCAGCCGTCCTGCGGCTCCCGTTGCCAGCGTTGCTGATTCCGTTGCTGCTCATGGTGTCCTGTATCGGAATCATCAGTCCGAACGCCAGCTCGCTCGCCCTCGCCGGGCACGCGCGCACGGCGGGTTCGGCGTCCGCGCTGCTGGGCGTGCTGCAGTTCGCGATCGGCGGGATCGCGACGCCGCTGGTCGGGCTCGGCGGTTCCGGCACGGCGGTGCCGATGACTGCCACGATGGCCGGTTTCGGGGTGCTCGCCTTGCTGTCGTTCGCGACGCTGACGGTCAGCCCAAGTCGGCGAGATTCCCGCTCCGCAGCTGGTCGTCGGTGACCGCGATGCGTTCGTCGACCAGCTTCTGCAGCGCGTCCCCGTCGTCCCATTGGTTCACGTTCATCGCGGCCGAAACCTCGCCGCCCGGCGTCACCCAGAACGCGGTGAAGTCGTAAGCCTCGAGGTCGCCGCGCACGACGACGCGGTCCCGGTCCAAGACGGGCAGGCCGCGGTACTCGCAGCCGATCGCGGGGCCGCCGCGGTCCGGGTCGTATTGGTCGGAGAAGAAGTACGGGCTGTTCAAGTACGGCTCGTTCGCGCCAAAGAGGTTCGCCGCCACATGCTCGCCCTGCGTACGCGCTGTCGCCCAGTGCTCGACGCGTACGCGGCGGCCGTAGCGCGGATGGAACTCCGAAGCGATGTCGCCGATCGCGTAGACGTCAGGTGCCGCTGTACGCAGGCCCGCATCGACGTCGACGCCGCCGTCGTCTGCCAGCTCCAGTCCGGCAGCGTGCGCCAGCTCGACGCGAGGGGCGGCACCGACCGCGATAAGCACAACGTCGGCGTACAGCTCTTCGCCGCTCGACAGCCGGACGCCGGTCGCTGCCGTGTCACCGGTGATCCCTGCGACGCCTTCGCCGAGACGCCACTGCACGCCGTGTTCTTCGTGCAGGCGGTAGAACGCCCGAGCCACTTCGTCGCCGAGGACATTGGCGAGCGGCAGCTTCTCCGGAGCGACCACAGTCACCTCGGCACCGTGCGTACGCGCGGCAGCGGCGGCTTCGGTGCCGATCCAGCCCGCTCCGACGATCAGTACTCGCTTCGCTGCTTCGAAGGCCGCGCGCAGCCTCAGTGCGTCATCGAGAGTGCGAAGCGTGTAGAGGCCCGGCAGGTCGCCTCCGGGCATCTTCAACGTCCGCGGGCGCGAGCCGGTCGCTAGGACCAGACGGTCGTAGCGGTGTTCGTCGCCAGCGTCGTCTAGGACCAGACGTGCGCCCAGTTCGACTCGGGTCGCGGTGGTGCCGGAGAGCAGCCGGATGTCGTGCTCGTCCCAGTAACCCTCGTCGCGCACCCAGTCTGGTTCGTCGGCGTTGCCGAGCAGGACGGCTTTCGACAGCGGCGGCAGCTCGTACGGCCGGTGCGTGTCCGCTCCGAGCAGCAGGACGTCGCCGTCGAAACCGCGTTCTCGGACTGTCGCGGCCGCGGTGGCCCCGGCCAGTCCGGATCCGACGACGACGATCTTCCGAGGTTCCGACATCCGTCCTCCTGAGTGCCCGCGGCGTGCGGTGGCCGACGCTACTCCGGTATCCGGCCGGTCACACCCCGTGGAAAACCGGCCAGTAGGCAATTCGGGTGAACCGGCGTAAGCCGCCCCCGAGGGCCCGGTCACACCCCCGCACGAAGGACACGGGTGCTACGTGATCGGAGGGCGAGGGTCGTGACAGCGCGGGACGACAGTGCGGTGCGGAACGAGTGGACGGTCGGCTGCCGGGACCTGGCGGGCAGGCGCCGGGACGTGACGGTGTTCGTGAGCAGCGACGACAAGGTCGTGCTGGTCGCGCCGCCGGGAGAGGCGGCGGTGCTGGGGCCGCTGGAGGTCGGGCGGCTGCGCGCGGCCCTGCGCGACGCCGTGGTGGCCACCGCGACGTCGGCGCGACGCACCGGAACCGACTGACAACTACCGTTCCTACTCGTGAGTAGGTAGAGTCGGCACCCGCAGACCCCGAAAGGTGCCGGCCATGACCACCTACTTCGTCACGGGCGCGACGGGCTTCCTCGGGAAGCGCCTGGTCGCCCGGTTGCTCGCGCGGCGGGAAACGACCGCCGTCCACGTGCTCGTCCGCAACACCTCGCGCGACCGCCTCGCCGAGATAGCGCGGGACTGGCCGCATGCCGACCGCCTGGTCCCCGCCGTCGGCGACCTCACCGAACCGCTGCTCGGCCTCGACCCGGCCGGCTACGACGGGGCCGGCGGGATCGATCACGTCGTCCACCTCGGCGCGATCTACGACTTCACCGCCGACGACGCGGCCAACCGGGCCGCGAACGTCGAGGGCACCCGGAACCTGATCGCCTTCGCTGCGGCCGCCGGAGCGGGACTGCTGCACCACGTTTCGTCCATCGCCGTCGCGGGCGATCACGCCGGCCGCTTCACCGAAGCCGACTTCGACCTCGGCCAGTCCTTCAGTTCTCCGTACCACGCCACGAAGTTCGAGGCCGAGAAGCTGGTCCGCGAACAGTCCGACGTGCCGTTCCGCGTCTACCGGCCCTCGGCGGTCGTCGGCGATTCGCGCACCGGCGAGATGGACAAGATCGACGGTCCGTACTACTTCCTGCCCGCCATCTCGCGTCTCGCTGCGCTGCCGAAGCAGCTTCCGCTCGTCGCGCCCGACTTCGGGGCTACCAACCTCGTCCCGGTCGACTATGTCGTCGCCGCGATGGAAAGCCTCATGCACCGCGAAGCGCCTTCAGGCAGTACGTATCACCTCGCTTCGCCGCGACCGCAGAAGCTGCACAAGGTCTACAACGCCTTCGCCCGTGTCGCCGGAGCGCCGCGCGTACGCAGGACTGTGCCGTCTGGTCTGCTTCGCACAACAGCGTCCCGCCTCGCGACCGCTGTGGACCGCCTGCCGACTGGACGTGCGACGCGCGCAGCAGTGTTGACCGAGCTGGGAATTCCGCTCGAAGTACTCCCCCACCTGAACATGGAGGTGGAGTTCGACACCGCGCGCACTACTTCGGAGCTGTACGGCAGCGGTGTCCACCTTCCCGAGCTTCGCGACTACGCCGAACCGCTGTACCGGTACTGGCGCGCGCACCTCGACCCAGACCACGCTCGCCGTCCAGGGCTCGAAGGACGCGTTGTCCTCATTACCGGAGCTTCGTCCGGCATCGGCCGTGCTTCAGCGCTTGCTGTCGCGCGTCGCGGGGCGAAGGTGCTTCTCGTCGCGCGGCGCGTCGAAGAACTCGAAGACGTGCGTAGCGAAATCACCGCGGCTGGCGGCGAAGCATCGACGTACCCATGCGACCTCACCGACGGCGACGCGGTTGACGGTCTCGTGAAGGCCGTCCTCGCCGACCACGGCGCGGTCGACGTCTTGGTGAACAACGCCGGACGGTCCATCCGACGCTCGGTGCAACTGTCGACGGAGCGGTTCCACGACTACGAACGCACCATGGCCATCAACTACTTCGGCCCGGTGCGGCTGATCCTCGGCCTGCTGCCGTCGATGACCGAACGCCGGTTCGGCCACGTCGTGAACGTCACCACGCAGGGCCTGCAGACCGACACCCCGCGCTTTTCCGCTTACCTGGCTTCAAAAGCGGCGCTCGAGGAGTTCAGCCTGACCGCCGGCCGCGAGACGCTCTCCGACGGCGTGACGTTCTCGTCGGTCCGGATGCCGTTGGTGCGCACAGACATGATCGCGCCGACCGGGTCGTACCGCGGGCTGCCCGCGAGTTCGCCGGAACGCGCCGCGGCGCTGGTGGTGAAGGCGATCGAGCGGCGGCCGCAGATCCTGAGCCTGCCCGAGGGCCGGGCCGCGGAACTGGCCTCGCTGGCGACGCCGGACCTCGCGCGGTTCGCGGCGCATCTCGTGTACCGGGTGATGCCGGAATCCGCGCCAGAAGCCAAAAAACGGCCACGGCAGCCTGCTCCGGCGGCAGTGGCGGGGACGCTGACGCGGCTGGTGTGGCGCAGGAAGGCCTAGCAACCTTGTGAGTGGCAATGCCAGTTCTAACCGGCATTGCCACTCCCTACTCCACCAACGCGTCCTCCGGCACCCCCCTCGCCAGCGACGCCAGCACCTCCAACGCACTCCCCAGCGTCTCCTCCGCAGGCGCGGACACCGCGATCCGCACCGCGTTCGGCGCGTGCCCCGGCACCACCGAAAACGCCGCCGCCGGGGACAACGCGATCCCCCGGCGCGCGGCGGCGGCCACGAAAGTCTCGGCCCGCCACTGCTCCGGCAGCACCCACCACCGGTGGTAAGCCGCGGCGTCGCCGTACACCTGGAAGCCCGCCAGCGTGTGGGCGACGATCCTCGCCCGTGCCCCGGCGTCCGCGCGCTTCGCCGCTTCGACCTCCGCCAGCACGCCGCCGGTGATCCACCGTCGCGCCGCTTCCACGGAGAATCGCGACGCCGCCCAGCCGCCGGACCGGATCGCGCTCGCCAGCCGCGCGACCCACGCCGGCGGCACCACGAGGAAGCCGGCGGTGAGCCCGGGCGCGACGCGTTTCGACAGGCTGTCCACGAAAACCGTCCGCTCCGGCATCAGCGCGGCGAGAGGTTCGGTGTCCGGGCGGAGGAAGGTGTAGATGCCGTCCTCGATCACCGGCAGGTCCAGCCCGCGGACGGTCGCGGCCAGTTCGGCGCGGCGCTGCGGCGGCATCGTGGTGCCGAGCGGATTGTGCAGGGTCGGCTGGACGTACAGCGCCCGCACCGGAGCGCTCGCCGCGAGTGCGGCCGGGACCAGGCCGTGCGCGTCGGTTTCGATCGGCACCAGTTCGATGCCGAGCCGGGTCGCCGCGGCCTTGACCACCGGGTACGTCAGGGATTCGACCGCCAGCCGCTCGCCGGTCGGCACGAACGCGGCGAGTGCGGCCGCGATGCCCTGCCGTCCGTTGCCCGCGACCAGCACCTGGTCCGGATCCGGCTTCCAGGCGCCGCGGGCGAGCATCGTGACGGCCGCCTCGCGGACCGCTTTGGTGGCGGCTGCGCCGAGCGGATGCAGGGCGTCGGTGAAGACGTCCGCGCGCAGCACGGGTTCGAGCGCTTGGGCGAGTTTGGCCGATTGGCTTGGCAGCACAGCGAAATTGAGCTCGAGGTCCACCCGCGCTTCGCCGGGTTCGGACAGCGCCGGTTCCGGTCCGGGCTTCGCCGCGCGCACGAAAGTGCCCCGGCCGACCTCGCCGATCGCCAGACCGCGCCGGACGAGTTCGCCGTACACGCGGGCCGCGGTGGAGCCGGCGATGCCGCGGTCTCGCGCGAAGCGGCGCTGCGGCGGCAGCCGGTCGCCGGGGCGCAGCCGGCCGGCTTCGATGTCGGCGGCGAGTTCGTCCGCGACGACGCGGTAGTCGTCCATCCCACCCTCGCTCTGCCGGGATTCTCCCGGACGCATCATGGCACCGGCCGGTCACGTACGGCTAATGCGACCCACGGAACTCCCCGAACGGGGGTCACTAGGTTAGCCTTACCTGTGTGGCATGGACGAGCGAAGACACCCGACTGCACGCCGAGGACCTGACCCTGGCCTACGACGGCCGCACGGTCGCCGAACGGCTCGGCGTGGTCATCCCGGACAAGTCGTTCACGGTCATCGTCGGCCCCAACGCCTGTGGCAAGACGACCCTGCTGCGCGCGCTCGCCCGCATGCTGAAGCCGCGCGCGGGCTCGGTCTACCTCGACGGCGAGGTGATCACCAGCTACGGCGCGAAGGAGGTCGCGCGCCGGCTCGGGCTGCTGCCGCAAAGCTCCATCGCGCCGGACGGGATCACCGTGGCCGACCTTGTCGCGCGCGGCCGGTACCCGCACCAGAAACTGCTGCGCCAATGGTCCCGTGACGATGCGACGGTGGTCGCCGATTCGATGCGCGCGACCGGCGTCGACGACCTCGCCGAGCGGATGGTGGACGAGTTGTCCGGCGGGCAGCGCCAGCGCGTCTGGATGGCGATGGCGCTCGCCCAGCAGACCGATCTGCTGCTGCTCGACGAGCCGACGACGTACCTGGACATCGCGCACCAGCTCGACATCCTCGACCTCTGCGCGACGCTGCACAGCGAGCAGGGCCGCACGCTGGTCGCGGTGCTGCACGATCTCAACCACGCGGCCCGGTACGCGACGCACCTGATCGCGATGCGCGACGGGAAGGTGCTGGCCACCGGGACGCCGGAGGAGGTCGTGACGGCGGAGAACGTCGAGCGGATTTTCGAGCTGCCGTGCCGGGTGATGGAATGCCCGGAGAGCGGGAGCCCGATGGTGATTCCGAAGGTCAGCCGCCGGGCCGCCTGATCTCGGCTTCAGCGGCGGGCCATGAACGACCGCCATACCTCCGCCGGGATCGACGAACCCGTCACCTTCTTGCCCTCCGCGTCGAGCAGCTTGCGGTCGTCGTCGGAGCCGAGCCACACCGCCGTCGCCAGCTGCGGCGTGTAGCCGACCGCCCAGGCGTCCTGGTTGTCCCGCGAATTGCCGCGCTCGAACTCGCCCGTGCGCAAGGCCGCCGCGCGACCGTCCGGCAGCGTTGTCCGCAACGCCGACGTCACGCCCTGTGCCACCTCCGCCGGCACCGCCGAAACCGGCTGGTTTTCGTGCTGCCACACGACTTTCCCGGAGCGGTCGAGCACCTTGTCCACGAGGTGCGCCGCCGCGTGCATCCCGTTGGCGGCGTAGGTCGCGTACGCACCGGCCACGTCGAGCGGCCGCATCGGATACCGGCCGACGACGATGCCCGAGCCGATCGTGGCTCCGTCCTGTTCGCGCATGGTCGGCGTGCCGTCCACCTCGTCCGGAATCCCCGCCGAACGCGCCGCCGCGCTCACCTCGTCGACGCCGATCTTCTTGGACACCGTGATGAACGGCGTGTCCGCGCCTGAGGCCAACGCGCTGCGCAGGGTGCAGGGTTGCGGGCACTTCGGCGGATAGTCGAACTTCTCGCCGAGATACTGGATCTCCTTGGGAGCAGCCACTTTCTCTTCCAGCGACATGCCGTTCTTCAAGCCGGCCGCCGCGGTGAACGGGTAGAACGCGGAGCCGAGCGCGTGCCCGGTCGCCGCATAATCCCGGACGCCGCTGTTGCCGCCGTCGTACGCGCGCACCGCGCCGTTCGTCGGATCGACCGCCACCAAAGCGCCGCGGAACTCCGCCGGTTCGCCCTTCAACCGGTCGCCCAGCGCGGCGTGCGCGGCGTTCTGCAGCCCTGGGTCGAGCGTGGTTTGGACGGTCAGATTTCCCTGCTGCAACCGGGAAATCGAGAAACCGGCCGTCTCCAATTCCGCGAGCACTCGCTGTTTGAGATGGTACTGGTCGTAATTCAGGCTCACTCGCGTTTCCGCGGGCGGCTTGATCTCCGCGCCCGGATAGGCCATCCCGTCGGCGTTCTTCACGTACCCGCGTTCGACCAGCTTGTCGCGGACGTAGCGCCAGCGTTTCGCCGCGTGCTCGTCGCCGGAGACCGCCGGATCGTGCACCGACGGCGACTGGATCATCCCGGCCAGGAAGGCGGCCTCGCTCCAGGTGATGCTGTTGTCGAGCGGGCGGCCGAAGAACGCGTTCATCGCCGCCGCCGGGCCGAACGTGTTGCGGCCGAAGGAAATGATGTTGACGTAGCTCTCGAAGATCTGTTCTTTGCTCTGCTGCTGGGTGATTTTCGTGGCGAGCACGAGTTCCTGCATTTTCCGCGACAGCGTCGAATCCTCGTCGCCGGTCGATTTCTTGATGTACTGCTGGGTGATCCCGGACCCGCCGCCGACGCCGGTCAGGAACGCGCGGCCGATGCCGGTCGGGTCGAAGCCGGAGTTGGCCCAGAAGGTCGGATCCTCGGTGGCGACGATGGCGTCGCGCAGCTTCTGCGGGATCTGGTCGAACGGCACGTACCGCCGGTCGCCACCCGGGGGAACGATGCGCAGCAACTCGCTGCCGTCGGAGTACTTCAGCGTGACGGTTTTGCCGAGCGAGGCGAGGACGTCCTGCGGGCTGCGGACGTCCAGCAGCAGGTAGGCGATCCAGAACGCGATCAGCGGCACGCCGACCGCGAACCCGGTCAGGTAGTAGGCACCCTTGCGGATGCGGCGCCACTGGCGCCGGACACCAGTGGATTGGTCACTCTCCGGGGCTGACTCCACGAATGAAGGACGACTGAACCGGTGACAAGGTTCTGCCGGTTCCGTGAATTGATCACGAGAGGAACGCGCGCAGCAACGACGCGGTGCCCTCGATGTGCTCCGCCATCGCCTGCCGCGCGGCCACCGGATCTCCGGCGAGGATCGCGTCGACGATCGCCTCGTGCTGCGCGTTCGAGTGCTCCAGATTGGGTTCGAGGAGCGGAATCCGGTCGAGCAGCTGGTTGACCCGCGTGCGCGCGTCGGCGACCGTGCTGGTGAGCGACGCGGACGCGGTGACCTCGGCGATCGCCAGGTGCAGCCGCGAATCCTTGCGCCGGTAATCGGCGAGACCGGCCGCCGACGCCTCCGCGAGCGTGCCAGTGAGATGCTGCCGATCAGCCGGGCTCAACGTCCGCGCCGCGGCCGCCTCCGCCGCACCGGTCTCCAGCACATGCCGCAGGCAGAGCGCGTCCTCCAGCCCCGCCGCGTCCACCTCGCCGACCGCGCGTTCCGCCGGGTCCGGCAGTTTCTCGTTCACGAACGTGCCGCCGTACCGCCCGCGCCGCGACTCGACGTACCCCGCATCGGCCAGCGCGCGAATCGCTTCCCGCAAGGTCACCCGGCTCACGCCGAGCCGCTCGGCCAGCTCGCGTTCGGAGGGCAACCGGTCCCCCGCGCCGACCACGCCGAGCCGGATCGCCTGCAACAGCCGCTCGACGGTCTCCTCGAAGGCGTTCCCGGCACGCACCGGCCGGAACAGGGCCGCGTTCGCGCTCACCACCGAGGTCGACTCCACCTGTCCGATTCTATGCTGCCCGATTGCAGAGAACTCTTTGCAAAGTTTCCTCTGCGGTCTAGGGTGGGGACATGCCCGACGAACGCCGTGCCCGCCAGATCGACGCCCGCACCCTGCGTGCGCTGGCGCATCCGCTGCGGATGGAACTGCTGGACCTGCTCACCGTCGACGGCCCGGCCACCGCGACCGGGCTCGGCAAACGCGTCGGAGAAAGCTCCGGCACCACGTCGTGGCACCTGCGCCAGCTCGCGGACGCCGGACTGGTCGCGGAAGACACCAGCCGCGGCTCGAAGCGCGAACGCTGGTGGAAGGCGGCGCAGGAATCGACCCGGATGCGCGCGGCCGATTTCGTCGACGACCCGCAGATGGCCGGACCGCTGATGGCTTTCCTGCACCAGCACGTGGACATCCGCTACCGCGAGCAGGCGCGGTTCGTCTCGGAACTGCCGCGCTGGGCGGACGAATGGCAGGACAGCTCGACGCTGAGCAGCACCCGGATGCCGCTCACGCCGGGCGAATCCCAGCGGCTGATCGAAGAAATAGAAGCGGTGATCGAACGCTACCGCCGTCCGGCCCGTCCGGGCGACGAAACGGTGATCGCGCAGTGGGCGGCGTTCCCGCACGCGACCGTCACATCCGAAGACCAGGGGGAATCCTGATGCACCCGTTCCTGACCGAATTCGCCGCCGACCGCCACGACGACTTGCTCGCGGCCGCCGTCCGCTTTCCCGCGCTCAGAGCGCCCGCCCGGCAACGGCTCGGCTGGTGGCTCATGGAACTGGGACTGCGCCTCGCCACTCCGAAACGCCGTGAAGGGCTCCTTGAAGGAATGTGATTCCCTCAAGGAGCCCTTCACGGAACGAAAATCAGCACTCGATGACGTTCACGGCGAGCCCGCCGCGCGCGGTCTCCTTGTACTTCACCGACATGTCCGCGCCGGTCTCGCGCATGGTCTTGATCGCCTTGTCCAGCGTCACCACATGGCTGCCGTCGCCGCGCATCGCCATCCGCGCGGCGTGAATAGCCTTGGACGCACCCACGGCATTCCGCTCGATGCACGGAATCTGCACCAGCCCGCCCACCGGATCGCAGGTGAGCCCGAGATGATGCTCGACCCCGATCTCAGCGGCGTTCTCCACCTGCGCCGGCGACCCGCCCAGCACCTCGGTCAGCCCGGCGGCCGCCATCGCCGAAGCCGACCCGACCTCGCCCTGGCATCCGACTTCAGCACCGGAAATAGACCCGGTCTGCTTGAGAATCGACCCGATAGCCCCAGCGGTGAGCAGGAAGGTGACGATGCCGTCGTCCGAAGAACCGCGCACAAACCGCTGGTAGTAGTGCAAAACCGCCGGAATGATCCCCGCCGCACCGTTGGTGGGAGCAGTGACCACACGGCCGCCCGCGGCGTTTTCTTCGTTGACCGCCAGTGCGTAAAGACTGACCCAGTCCATCGCGTACAACGGATCATCAGCGCCGTCTTCAGCAAGCAGCTTGTCATGCAACGACTTGGCCCGCCGGGGCACTTTCAGCCCGCCAGGCAGCACGCCCTCGTGCGTGTACCCGTTCCGCACGCACTCGACCATCACCTGCCAGATTTCCAGCAGACCGGCCCGAACCTCCTCGCGACTGCGCCAGGAAAGCTCGTTCTGCAGCATGATCTCGCTGACGGGCAACCCGCTGTCCGCGCAATGCTTCAGCAAATCCGCCCCAGTGCGGAACGGATAAGGCACCGGCGTGGAATCCTCGACGAAAACCGTGTCGGTCTCGTACGACTCGTCCCGCACGAAGCCGCCGCCCACGGAGTAATACGTCCGTTCCCGCACCAAAGAACCGTCCGCGGCGAACGCCCGGAAGACCATCCCGTTCGGATGCGCGGGCAGCGACTTCCGCCGGTGCATCGTCAGGTCAGTGTCCTCGACGAACGCCACCGGGTGCGTCCCGCCGACAGCCAGCCGCCCGGAATCCCGGATCGCCGCCACCTTCGCGGGCACCGTGTCGGTGTCGATCGCCTCCGGCAGTTCCCCGGACAGCCCGAGCAGCACCGCCTTGTCGCTGCCGTGCCCGAAACCGGTCGCGCCGAGCGAGCCGAACAACTCGGCCTGCACCCGCGCGACCGTCTCCAGCACGCCGTCCTCGACCAGACCGTCCACAAAGGTCTTGGCCGCCCGCATCGGGCCGACCGTGTGCGAACTCGACGGCCCGATGCCGATCGAAAACAGGTCGAAGACGCTGATCGCCATTGATCCGCCCCTTCTCTTAGTTCCTCGCCAGCACGCTGCTGGCTTCTTGCGCCGCCGGTCCCTCGGCGGTCAGGTGAGCGAGGTTCTCCGGCAATTCCTCGCCCCGATGGGCCTTGGTCTGCGCGTACAACCGGCCCGCGCGATACGACGACCGCACCAGCGGCCCCGCCATCACACCAGGGAACCCAATAGCCTCAGCGGTTTTCGCGTGCTCCACGAACTCTTCCGGCTTGACCCAGCGGTCCACCGGATGGTGCCGGGGCGAGGGGCGCAGGTATTGGGTGATCGTGATGATCTCGCAGCCCGCGTCGAAGAGCTCCTGCAACGCGACGCTGACCTCGTCCGGAGTCTCGCCCATCCCGAGAATCAGGTTCGACTTCGTCACCAAACCCGCCGCACGAGCCTGCGTGATCACGTCCAGCGACCGCGCGTAGCGGAACCCGGGACGAATCCGCTTGAAGATCCGCGGCACCGTCTCCACGTTGTGCGCCAACACTTCCGGACGCGACCCGAACACCTCAGCCAGCTGATCCGGCTCCGCGTTGAAGTCCGGAATCAGCAACTCAACTCCGGTGCCCGGGTTCAACGCGTGAATCTGACGCACGGTCTCCGCGTACAGCCAGGCACCGCCGTCGGCGAGGTCGTCGCGGGCGACACCGGTGATCGTCGAGTACCGCAAACCCATGGCCTGCACCGATTCGGCGACCTTCCGCGGCTCGGTACGGTCCAGCGCAGCAGGCTTGCCCGTGTCGATCTGGCAGAAATCACAGCGCCTAGTGCACTGGTCACCACCGATCAAGAAGGTGGCCTCCCGGTCTTCCCAGCATTCGTAAATGTTGGGACAGCCAGCCTCTTCACAAACCGTGTGCAGACCCTCGCGCTTCACCAAGCCCTTCAGCTCAGTGAACTCCGGACCCATCCGCACCCGGGTCTTGATCCACGACGGCTTCTTCTCGATCGGCGTCTCGCTGTTGCGCACCTCAAGCCGCAACAACTTCCGCCCCTCGGGCTGCGCGCTCATCGGCTCAGGTCCGCGTACAGCGGGTGCTTCTTGGCCAGCAGCTCCACGCGACCCCGCAGCGCCTGCTGCGCGGCCTCGTCGAAGTCCGGCTTCAGCGTCTCCGCGATGATGTCGGCGACCTCGGTGAAGTCGTCGGCGCCGAAACCGCGGGTGGCCAGCGCCGGGGTGCCGATCCGCAGCCCCGACGTCACCATCGGCGGACGCGGGTCGAACGGCACCGCGTTGCGGTTGACGGTGATCCCGACCGAGTGCAGCCGGTCCTCCGCCTCCTGGCCGTTGAGCTGGGAGTTCACCAGGTCGACGAGCACCAGGTGCACGTCCGTGCCGCCGGTGAGGACGCGAACGCCCGCCTCGGCGCAGTCGGTGCGCGACAGCCGGTCGGCGAGGATCTTCGAGCCTTCCAGGGTGCGCTCCTGGCGCTCGCGGAACGCGTCGGTCGCGGCGATCTTCAGCGCCACGGCCTTGGCCGCGATCACGTGCTCCAGCGGACCGCCCTGCTGACCGGGGAACACCGCCGAGTTGATCTTCTTCGCCAGCTCCTGGCGCGAGAGGATCAGGCCGCCGCGCGGACCGCCGAGGGTCTTGTGCGTGGTGGTCGTGACGATGTCCGCGTGCGGCACCGGCGACGGGTGCAGTCCGGCGGCCACGAGGCCGGCGAAGTGCGCCATGTCGACCATCAGCTTGGCGTCGACCAGGTCGGCGATCCGGCGGAACTCGGCGAAGTCGAGCTGGCGCGGGTAGGCCGACCAGCCGGCGACGATCAGCTTCGGCTTGTGCTCGACCGCCAGCCGCTCGATCTCGGCGACGTCGACGATCCCGGTCTCCTTGTCGACGTGGTAGGCGACCACGTTGTACAGCTTGCCGGAGAAGTTGATCTTCATCCCGTGCGTCAGGTGGCCGCCGTGCGCGAGGTCGAGGCCGAGGATGGTGTCGCCCGGCTTCAGCACCGCGAACATCGCCGCCGCGTTGGCCTGCGCGCCCGAGTGCGGCTGCACGTTCGCGTGCTCCGCGCCGAAGAGCGCCTTGGCCCGGTCGATCGCTAGCTGCTCGACGACGTCGACGTGCTCGCAGCCGCCGTAGTAGCGGCGGCCCGGGTAGCCCTCGGCGTACTTGTTGGTCAGCACCGAACCCTGCGCCTCGAGCACGCCGACCGGCGCGAAGTTCTCCGAGGCGATCATCTCGAGCGTCGACTGCTGGCGGTCCAGCTCCGCGGCCACCGCGGCGGCGACCTCGGGGTCGACCTCGGACAGGCGGGCGTCGAACGAGGCGGTCATCAGTTCTCCTGGGTCAGCTCGGCGTACGCGGACGCGTCGAGCAGCTCCGGGACGTCGCCCGAGAGCCGCACCTGCAGCAGCCATCCTTCGGTGTAGGGGTCGGAGTTGATGACCTCGGGGGTGTCCGATGTGGCCTCGTTCACCGCCACCACCTCGCCGCTGACCGGCGAGTACAGCTCGCTGACCGATTTCGTCGACTCGACCTCGCCGAACACTTCGCCCGCGGTGACGGTGTCGCCGACGCCGGGCAGCTGCACGAACACGATGTCGCCGAGCGAGCCCGCCGCGAACGCGGTGATGCCCACCGTCGCGACGCCGTCGGAGACCGACAGCCACTCGTGTTCCTTCGTGTAGGACAGGTTCTGGGGGATGCTCACGGTTCTGGGGCCTCTCAGGCTCGGGAGTAGAAGGGCAGGGCGACGACCTCGACCGGCTCGACGCGGCCCCGGATGTCGACGGACAGCGCGGTGCCGGGCTCGGCGTGCTCCCGGTCTACATACGCCATGGCGATCGGGTAGCCCAGCGTCGGCGACAGCGCGCCGCTGGTGATCTCCCCGATAGTGGCATCCCCGGACAGCACGGCGTACCCGTGCCGCGGGGCGCGGCGGCCGGTGCCGCGCAGGCCGACCCGCACCCGCGGGACGTCGGCCTTCTTCAGCTCCTCCAGGGCCGCGCGGCCCACGAAGTCGCCCGGCTTCTCGAACTTCACGACCCGCCCGAGTCCGGCGGCGAACGGGTTCAGCTCGCGGCTGAGTTCGTTGCCGTACAACGGCATTCCGGCTTCCAGGCGCAGCGTGTCGCGGCACGCGAGTCCACACGGGACCAGGCCGTGCTCCTGACCGGCCTCGGTCAGCAGCGCCCACAAGGCCGGAGCCTCGGCCGCGGGCACGAACAGCTCGAAGCCGTCCTCGCCGGTGTAACCGGTGCGGGCCAGCAGGACCTCGTGGCCCTTCACGACGGCGGGCACGCTCGCGTAGTACTTCAGCGAAGCGAGGTCCGCGTCGGTCACCGCGGCGAGCACGTCGACCGCCTTCGGACCCTGCACCGCGATCAGCGCGGTGTCCGCGGACCGGTTCTCCACCACCGCGTCGAACCCGGCGACGCGCTCGGCCAGCGCGTCCGCGACCACGGCGGCGTTGCCCGCGTTGGCCACGACCAGGTACTCCTCGTCGGCGAGCCGGTAGACGACCAGGTCGTCCAGCACGCCGCCGTCGGCGTCGCAGATCATCGTGTAGCGGGCGCGGCCCGGCTTCACCCCGGTCAGGTTGCCGACCAGCACGTAGTCGAGCACGTCGGCGGCCTGCGCGCCGCGGACGTGGATCTCGGCCATGTGCGACAGGTCGAACAGCCCGGCCGCCTCGCGCACGGCCTTGTGCTCGGCCAGTTCGCTGGCGTAGCGCACCGGCATCGACCAGCCGGCGAAATCGGTGAACAGCGCGCCGAGGTCCTGGTGGACCTGGTGCAGGGGGGTTTCCGTCACAGGAAGCCTTTCGTTGTCGCGAGCGGAGGACACGCTCACGCGTCGTACGCGTCGAGGGGCGGGCAGGAGCAGACGAGGTTGCGGTCGCCGCGCGCGCCGTCGATCCGCCGCACCGGCGGCCAGTACTTGGTCTTGCGCGCCACGCCGACCGGGTACGCCGCCAGCTCGCGGTCGTAGTCCGCGGTCCACTCGCCGATGACCGACGAAGCGGTGTGCGGCGCGCCGCGCAGCGGGCTCGTCTCGGCGGTCCAGCGACCGGCCGCGACCTCGTCGATCTCGTGCCGGATGGCGATCATCGCCTCGCAGAACCGGTCGATCTCGGCGAGGTCCTCGCTCTCGGTCGGCTCGACCATGAGCGTGCCCGCGACCGGGAAGGACATGGTCGGCGCGTGGAAGCCGTAGTCGATGAGCCGCTTCGCGACGTCGTCCACGGTCACGCCGGTTTCCTTGGTGATGCCGCGCAGGTCGAGGATGCACTCGTGCGCGACCAGGCCGTCCTGGCCGGTGTAGAGCACCGGGTAGTGCGGCGCGAGCCGGGCGGCGATGTAGTTGGCCGCGAGCACCGCGACCTTGGTGGCCTCGGTGAGCCCGGGAGCGCCCATCATCCGGACGTAGGCCCAGGAGATCGGCAGGATCGACGCCGAGCCGTAGGGCGCGCCGCTGATCGGGCCGACGCCGGTGTCCGGTCCGGCCTGCGCGAGCAGCGGGTGGTTCGGCAGGTACGGCGCGAGGTGTTCGCGCGCCGCGACCGGGCCGACGCCGGGACCGCCGCCGCCGTGCGGGATGCAGAACGTCTTGTGCAGGTTCAGGTGCGAGACGTCGCCGCCGAACTCGCCCGGCTTCGCCAGGCCCAGCAGGGCGTTGAGGTTCGCGCCGTCGACGTACACCTGGCCGCCGCCGTCGTGCACGATCTTGGCGAGCCGCTCGATGCCGTGCTCGTAGACGCCGTGCGTGGACGGGTAGGTGACCATGATCGCGGCGAGGTCGGCGCTGTGGCTGTCCACTTTGGACTGCAGGTCTTCCAGGTCGACGTTGCCCTCGTCGGTGCACTTGACCACGACCACGCGCATCCCGGCGAGCACCGCGGACGCGGCGTTGGTGCCGTGCGCGGACGACGGGATCAGGCAGACGTCGCGCTCGGGCTGGCCGTTCGCCTGGTGGTAGGCGCGGATGGCCAGCAGCCCGGCGAGCTCGCCCTGGCTGCCCGCGTTCGGCTGCAGCGACACCTGGTCGTAGCCGGTGACCTCGGCCAGCCAGCCGGACAGCTGGCGGACCAGCTCGTGGTAGCCCTCGGCGTCCTCGGCAGGCGCGAACGGGTGGATGCCCGCGAACTCGCGCCAGCTGATCGGCTCCATTTCGGTGGTGGCGTTGAGCTTCATCGTGCACGAGCCGAGCGGGATCATGCCGCGGTCGAGCGCGAAGTCCTGGTCGGCGAGACGGCGGAGGTAGCGCAGCATCGACGTCTCGGACCGGTGCGAGCTGAACACCTCGTGCGTCAGGTAGCCGCTCTCGCGGGCGAGGCCGTTCGGGAGCGCCTGCGCGGCTTCCCACCCACCGTCGACGCCGAAGGCGCGAAGCACCTTCGCGAGCGTGTCGGGACGCGTGACCTCGTCGGAGGCGATGCGGACGTGGTCGGCGTCGATGTGACCGAGGTTGATCCCCGCCTCGCGCGCAGCCGCGTGCACTTCAGCGGCACGGCCAGGCACCTTCGCGACGACAGTGTCGAAGAAGGCCTCGTGAGCGACTTCGACGCCACCGGCGCGCAGCGCGTTCGCGAGACCGGCAGCGAGTTCGTGAACCCGCGTCGCGATCGCCTTCAGACCCTCGGGACCGTGGTAGACCGCGTACATCGCGGCGAGCACGGCGGGCAGCACCTGCGCGGTACAGATGTTGGAGGTCGCCTTCTCGCGACGGATGTGCTGCTCGCGCGTCTGCAGCGCGAGGCGGTACGCAGTGTTCCCGTCCGCGTCCACGGACACGCCCACGAGACGGCCGGGCAGGGACCGCTCCAGGCCGGCGCGCACCGCCATGTACCCGGCGTGCGGACCGCCGTAGCCCAGCGGCACGCCGAAGCGCTGCGTAGAACCGACGGCGACGTCCGCGCCGAACTCGCCGGGCGCGGCGATCAAGGTGAGCGCGAGCAGGTCGGCAGCGACCGTGTACAGCGCGCCCGCGGCCTTCGCCGCTTCGGAAACCGCGTGGTAGAAACCGCGTCCGCGCAGCACGCCGGACGCGCCGGGGTACTGCACGACAACGCCGAAGAACTCCTCGGGCAGACCGGTGAGCAGGTCGCGCACCTGCACATCGATGCCGAGACCGGCGGCGCGCGTCCGCACGACCTCGACGGTCTGCGGAAGGCATTCGGAGTCGAGAACGACCACATTGGACTTCGACTTCGACGCGCGGCGCATCAGCGTCATCGCCTCGGCGACGGCGGTGGACTCGTCGAGCATCGAGGCGTTGGCGATCGCCAGCCCGGTCAGGTCGGACACCGCGGTCTGGAAGTTCAGCAGCGCTTCGAGCCGGCCCTGCGAGATCTCCGGCTGGTACGGCGTGTACGCGGTGTACCAGGCCGGGTTCTCGAGCACGTTGCGGCGGATCACGCCGGGGGTGACGGTGTCGGAGTACCCGAGGCCGATCATCTGCGTCATCGGCCGGTTGCGCGCGGCAAGCACGCGCAGCTCGGCGGTGGCCTCTTCCTCGGACGCCGGCTCCGGCAGCGCCAGGTCGCCCGCGGTGCGGATGGCGGTCGGCACCGCCGCTTCCACGAGGGCGTCCAGGCTTCCGTAACCGCATTCGGCGAGCATCTTCGCCCGCTCGGCCTCGCCGGGACCGATGTGGCGGGTGTCGAAGGGGGTGGAGGTGATGGGAGCTCCTCGGGACGGGCACCGGGCGCGGCGGTGCACTGGGAACTCCCCCTCTGTCATGGGCACCTGAGAGTTTCACCGCGCTCGACGCGGCTTTCACCTTGGGTGAGGCGCGGGTGCGCCTGCTTTCCAGAGTGGCCTCGCCAAAAGCGGTAGCGGTTACCTGAGAGATTCCGGGGAGTTTGCTCCTTCGGTGTCCCACTGCTCGCATGGGACTCTCCCGCTCCGGCTCGAACGGCCCTGTGTTCAGTTGTGGGTGCTGCCGGTGGAACGCACCCTACCTGGTGGTTCGCCCGCCAGTCTACCGCGCCAGGCCTACGCCACACCCCCTTGCCAAAGGTCCGTGAAGGGCTCCTTGAGGGAATCAGATTCCCTCAAGGAGCCCTTCA